>NZ_JAMPKD010000007.1:0-267757 GCF_039961915.1 Trichocoleus sp. DQ-A2 | reverse complement strand
AGTGGAGACGGCGACGGTGAGGAAGTTGCAGCCTTCGAGGTACGAGGAGGCGAGTCCGTGGGTGTACCAGGAGGTGACGAAGGTGGTGCCGGTGAGCCAGCCGCCTAGCGCTAGATAGGCGCAGGGGAATAGCAGTAGGCCGGACCAGCCGACAAATACGAAGCGATCGCGCTTGAGCCAGTCGTCAATGGCGTCAAACCACCCTCTTGAACTCGGCGCGCGTCCGACTGCGATAGTCATGACAGCAAATCTCCAAACAGGTTAGTTATAAGTACAGTCATCGCGGTTTCTGCTGGCTCCATCTGTAACTAGATGGGCTACGCAGAAAACAAACTAGGATGTCAATCTAGTTTACGATTCTTTACTAGAGTTTAATCTTATTATGTCCAACTTGCACAGTTTTGGGTAAATTTATTTAACTCATTTTAATATTTAGCGGTAGGGGCGACAGATGCGATCGCAGATGTTCATCACTCGCGACAGTTCAGGAAGTGAGTGCGCTTAAAGTCCAGGCTAGGAAAGGATTTGCGAAACTTACCAACGCCAAGATAGAGGCGAAGATGAAATCCTTTCTCCCCTGCTCAACGAATTTTCCCATCGGGCAGCAACTGGCTCGCGTCTGAGATACTAGGGATGTGGAGCCGATATTTAATTGCAATTGCTTAACTCATGTTTACAATCGACCTAATTTTGAAAAATACGCCGATGTCGTTGTCGGTGCAACGGAAGTCAGATGAAGATGCCCAAAGCGTTTACCAAGAAATTCTGAATGCAATCCGCTCTGGCAACGCGCAACTGTTAGAACTCACTTGCGAACGCCAGCCGGAGAAAAAAATCGGCATTCTCAGTAGCGAGATTGTTGCCGTTCAGATATCTCAGAAATCCAGCACAGCATCGGCTGGAAGACCTCCCGGCTTCTTCGCCCTCGCTGAATGAACACATTTCCTGCTGGTGTCGAAATGGTCAAGCCTGCCATTCAAGTCAAAGACCTTTGCTTCAACTGGCCTAAAGGGGAGAAAGTCTTAGATTCCTGTTCTCTGGAGGTGCCCAAGGGTGAATTCTGGATGCTTTTGGGCACCAACGGCAGTGGAAAATCAACATTGTTGAGATTACTGGCTGGGCTGTTGCGTCCCCAAGCAGGAGAAATTCAGATATTAAACCCAATTGGCTTTGTCTTCCAGAATCCCGATCATCAGTTGGTGATGCCGACAGTCGGGGCTGATGTTGCCTTTGGGCTGGTGGAGGAAAATCTCTCGCCCGCTGAGATACGCGGGCGGGTAGAGCAAGCACTGGCAGCGGTTAATTTACTCGCGCTGGAACGACGCCCCATCTATGCTCTGAGTGGGGGTCAGAAACAGCGAATTGCCATTGCCGGTGCGATCGCCCGCCGATCGGAAGTCTTACTATTAGATGAACCCACCGCCCTGCTCGATCCAGATTCTCAGTTGGATTTAGTCGCGCAAGTGCAAAGCTTGGTGAAAAGCCGGGGTCTGACTGCCCTTTGGGTCACGCATCGATTAGATGAGTTAAATTATGCCGATGGGGCATTCTTACTAGAGCAGGGCTGCGTAGTGGATCGAGGAGAACCCAAACGCTTAAGACAACGCCTCCTGCAAACCCAAGATTCCTCCTTGTAAACAAAAACTATTTTTGGGCAGGTTTTGTTTAGTTCTGCAAAAAGGACGACAGAACTGACTTGACTATATTGTTAAGATAATGAAATAGTTATTTTCACCTAAAAAATCTTGGCTTAAAACAATGCAACGCCCATCCCCGCAGGCTGTTTTGCTCGTTGACGGCTACAACGTCATTGGACTATGGTCTTACCTGCAAAGAACCCGCGATCGCAATGGGCTAGAAGCCGCTCGTCTTGAATTAATTGAGGCTTTGGTCAATTACAGCGCTTTTAAGGGCTTTGAAACTCAAGTTGTATTTGATGCCCAGTATCAAGACACACGCAGTAATTGTGAATCTATCACCCACGAGCTATCAGTCTATTACACTGATTTTGGGCAGACAGCAGATACTTACATCGAAAAAACCTGTGCCTCCTTTCGTTACAATCCCTACAGATCGGCACGGCGCTTGATTGTCGCTACATCAGATCGGGCGCAGCAATTAACAGTAGTGGGGTATGGCGCAGAATGGATGTCAGCGCAACAGCTGGGTTACGACGTAGAATTAACCGCTCGTGCGGTTATACGCAAAAATAGACCCAAGAAACATTCGTCGGGGCGTTTTTTAGCGAATTCCCTGGATGCTAAAGCTCGCGAGCGTCTGGCTGAGTGGCGTTTGAACCAGAAATAACTGAACATTCATTCGGCTCAAAAAAATTTCTCAGAAAACTATAAAAGGGCTTGACAAGTTATATTGGCACTCGCTAATATTAGTAACTGTTGAAAAGATTGAGTGAACGATCCTCAGTAGCTCAGTGGTAGAGCGATCGACTGTTAATCGATTGGTCGCAAGTTCGAATCTTGCCTGGGGAGTTTAATTAATTTAATTGTAAGGATGAAGCATGAAAGAGAAAATTTCAGACTTCATCCTTCGTCATTCAGAATTTCAGAAGTTATGGTCGCTTGACCCAGCCGTAACGTTCCTGAATCATGGTTCGTTTGGTGCTTGCCCGCTACCAGTTCTGGAAGCCCAACAACGCTTCCGAGCGCAACTGGAAAGGGAACCTTTGCGATTTTTTGTGCGCGAATTTGAGCCGCTGCTGGATGCTGCGCGGGATGAGTTAGCTCAGTTCGTGGGTGCTGATCCAGAAGAGTTGGTATTTGTCCCGAATGCAACAACTGGAGTGAATGCGATATTGCGATCGCTTGGGGGAGGCGATTCTAGCAGCTCCCCGCTTTATTTCTCCCAAGACGACGAATTACTGACAACAGATCAGGAATATAATGCCTGCCGCAATGCGCTCAATTTCATTGCCAGTCGGACTGGGGCGCGGATAGTTGTGGCAACCGTGCCTTTCCCCATCACATCGCCAGAACAAGTCATCAAAGCCGTGATGGAGCGGGTTTCACCCAGAACAAAGCTAGCGCTGCTAGATCATGTAACCAGCCAGACAGGGCTAATTTTTCCCATCCAACAGCTAGCTCACCAACTGGCAGAGCGCGGCGTCGATACCCTGATAGACGGTGCCCATGCGCCAGGGATGCTGCCGCTGAATCTGCGGGAACTTGGAGCGACTTATTACACTGGCAACTGTCATAAGTGGTTGTGTTCCCCGAAAGGAGCCGCATTTTTATATGTGCGGCGCGACAAGCAATCGGCAATTCGTCCGCTAACGATTAGTCATGGTGCCAACTCGCCCCGAAAAGAGCGATCGCGCTTTCATCTAGAATTCGACTGGATGGGCACCGACGATCCCAGCGCTTATCTGTGTGTCGCAGAGGCAATTCGATTTTTGGGTTCGCTGTTGCCGGGTGGATGGCGCGAATTGATGGCACGTAACCGAGCAATGGCATTAACAGCACGACAACTACTTTGCGAAACGCTACAGGTGTCGCCACCGTGTCCCGATGAGATGATTGGTTCGATGGCAACCGTGCCATTGCCGGATGAAATGCCAAATAGCCCAGGAGAGATGCAAATAACGCCCTCGCTACAAGATGCGTTATGCGATCGCTTTGGCATTCAGGTGCCGGTGATTTATTGGCCTGCACCTCCCAAACAGCTGATTCGGATTTCAGCCCAACTTTACAACACTCCGGCGCAGTATGAATATCTAAGTAAAACGCTTGTGGAATTACTGTCTAGCTGACGCAAGACAACTGATGTAAGCCACTAAAACACCCAGAAAACCTTCCTGGAAGATAGAAAGTAACCTTACCTTTACAGTTTTTTCTTGATTTCTAAAACCGTGACTAAACTCACGCTTGCATTTTTACAAAAGTAAGATGTACTCATTTTGTAATAAAAAAAAACGAACCAAGCATTTCTACTTGGCTCTAAGAGCAAACACCAAATCACAGAAGTCTATAACCAAGGAAGAAAGACTATCTCAGGAAGGGAGATAATTTTGATAGCAGTTCTAATATTTAATATTTAGGCTCAGAACCGCGCTGTCTTTATACTTATAAAGTTATCAATTGCCAAAACAAACAGAATCAATCTTCGGTGGGAAACTTCCTGAAGTCTTAACTCTCTCTGAAGGAATATAAAGCTTTCTGTTGTACTGGGACAAACGCCTGTAAGGGCAGAATGCCCAGTTAGACCATTTTTGATTAGGGATTGGAAATGCTTGCGCCCTATAGATAACAAGAACTCGCTTTTCTCTGAACTGATATCTACGGCGAACCTTGCTGAGTCACTCGCGCTAGCTGATTGGCAAAGTAAGTTTCCTGATACTTTAACGACTTTGCTAATTCCAACCCTTGTTCAAACGCTGCTTTTGCTGGCGCTAAGTCCCCGCGTTCTAGATAAATCTGACCGATTTGGTCGTAGGTTTTCATCAAGTTATAGTAATCGTAGGACTGCCGCTCTACCTGCAAAAGAGTTTGATAAACCTGCAAAGCATATTCAGGTTGTTTATAAGTTCGGTAGAGATCTCCTAGTTTTTTCAAAGCTTCGCTGGCAGAAGCGAACTGCTGTAAAGACCACGCTATATTATAGGCTTCTTGGTAGTTTTTACTCGCTTCGTCTGGTTGTTTGAGAGCTTCGTAATCAGTAGCGATCGCTATCTTCAACGCTGGTATCTGAGTTAAATCATTAATGGCGAGGTAACTTTCTGCCAGCCGTTGCTTCACTTTTAAAGAATTTTCCGGTTGCTTCGCCTTGTCGTAAATGTAAGTCAGCTGTTGCAGATAAACCACTTGGTTGACCGTATCGCCCTGTTGAGTGGCAAAACTCAGCAATTCCTCATAAGTTGCCGCTGCCTTAGGATAATCAAACCAGTTCAGGTGCAATTGGGCAATGATTTTCAGCATTGCCTCTTCTGTGGCTTTATCTTGGCGCTGCCGTGCATCAGCCAGCAACAGCTGATAATCCTCCAGCGCGGGGGCTGGCAGTCGTATCTGCTGGTAAGCT
This sequence comes from Trichocoleus sp. DQ-A2, assembly GCF_039961915.1. NCBI lineage: Bacteria > Bacillati > Cyanobacteriota > Cyanophyceae > Leptolyngbyales > Trichocoleusaceae > Trichocoleus > Trichocoleus sp. DQ-A2. The sequence goes on along the minus strand of NZ_JAMPKD010000007.1, from coordinate 262,726 downwards.
TGACCCAAAGCTTGCAACAGCTTTATGTCCACTGCCGAGACAGGGGAAGACAAAACAATTTCTTCAGTTTTGCCTCCATTCAAGTTTGTTTGCTGGCGCGGCGTTTTGCCTTTCGGCTCTGGTGTCCTGCCAAAAGCCCGATCCTGAATTGCTTGCAAACGCTTGGTGATGATTTGCAAATCAAGTTTTTGATTATTTTCCCAAGCGATCGCTCCAACTCGTCCTAGCGCTTCCACCTCTTCCACCGTCCCTAGCGATCGCCGCAATCGCAATTCCCGATACCAAATTTCAAACGCTGCCGGTGCATTACCGGCTTTAAGCTGAGCAGCTGCCTGAGCATTTAATTCATCCAGAGCCTGCCTGAATTGGCTGATTTCTCCAGGTGTCAGGGGACGATCTACTTGCGGCTGCGGCAGCAGTGGATCGGGTGTCGTTATCTCTAAGGGGTTGGGTTTGGGTTTATTATCCGCCGCAGTTGCTGCCCATCCGGCAGAACCGGAACACAGTAGGAACAAAACGGCAGCAATTCCCAGTCCTAAAGCGCTTGAGCGACGTTGCTGCAACCACAGACGAGCAAGCAAATTCTGCATAATATTTTTAGCGCGAGCAGTTTAAATTGTTAATAACAAACTATACAAGCAGACCTGGTTAATATCAGAAGTTGTAGCGTTTCTCACCCAACTGACTGCTACAGTAAAGCGATAGTTTCCGCGCTTGTTGTAAAGTTTAGGAGAAAGCTGGTGAACGGTGGGCAATTTAGACCACGATCTTGGGTGCTGGGGATAGCGATCGCCTTATTGACTTTTGTCACTTCCTGCGGAGTCCAGCCAGGAATGACGCAAGATCGAGTTTTTCTGGATCTATCCCTCGACTTTTTGGGGGAATACCAGCTGCCCAAGACGAAATTTAAGGATACACCTGTTTCCGGCTTATCGGGGCTAACCTACGACCGGAAGCAGAACCGTTTTTACGCAATTTCAGATGACCGCAGCAAGTTTGCCCCAGCCCGGTTTTATACCCTTAACATGGTTATCGATGACGCTAGCGATGGCAAAATTGGCATCCAGAAAGTAGAAGTTGAGGACGTTACTTTTCTAACAAAGGAAGATGGCAACACCTATCCCAAAAGTACAGTGGATACGGAAGGGATTGCCGTGTCTCCTCAACAATCCGTATTTATCTCTAGCGAAGGGGTCGCCCGCGATGGCATTCCCCCCTTTATCGGGGAATTTGACTTAAAAACTGGACGCCTGCGGCAGAACTTACCCATCCCGGAACGCTATCTTCCCGATGTCAGCGGCAACAAAACCCAGACTCGTGGCATCCAGAATAACCTGGGGTTTGAAGCCCTCACCCTCAATCCCGTCGGTACTCTCCCAGCAACCGGGGAACCGTTTCGTCTATTTACTGCCACTGAGTCATCATTGATGCAGGATAGCGAAGCAATTAGTTCAAAGCAGGGAGCAAAATGTCGGATCTTGCACTATTTGCTCAGCGATGGCCCACCGCTGCTGATTGCCGAACATTTATACGAAATGGAACCGCCTCCAAGTGGGGCACTCAAAGATGGCTTGCCGGAATTTTTATCTTTAGATGCAGGGGGGCACTTCCTCACCTTGGAACGTTCTTTGAGCCTGTTAGGTTACAGGGTGAGAATTTATCAGGCAGCAATGGGCGGGGCAACAGATATTTCTAGTGTCCCCAGCCTTAAAGGTGAGCTTACTGGGATTGAGCCAGTGAAGAAAAAGTTGCTGTTGGACTTGGATGAAATAGGCATTCCGTTGGGCAATTTGGAAGGCATGACTATTGGCCCCCGCTTGCCGGATGGCAGCCAAAGTTTACTTCTAGTCAGTGATGATAATTTCCAAGATAAACAGACGACTCAGTTCCTATTGTTCCGGCTCAAAAGTAAGCGTTAAAAACAGTTAACGCTCGCATTTATCACCCTTCCATTCATCTCGATAATCTTTGCAATCCCATGACTAAGTTGCTTACCTTTCAACCTTCGCGTCTAGCTATAGTATCCGGGATCAGCTTGATGACAATGATTGCTACGTCAAGAGCGATCGCGGCTTGGGTGCCCGTAAGCAAAACCCTCGACAACACCCCTATCTATATCGACGATGCGCGGATTGTGCGTCAGGGAAATCTTGTAGAATTCTGGCGACGGAATCTGTTTCAAGCTCCGGAAGCAGATGGTGCGATTGGGGTGGACAATTATCATGCAATAGAGTGTAAAAAAGGCTTATTCCGATGGCGTCGGTCTATTCGTTTTGACCAAAGCGGTCGGATTGTCGGGGATATCGATGTAGGTAAAAACGACAAGCTGCTAGAAGCAAAAATTCAATCGGGAAGTATCATCGGGGATTTTTATCAAGCAGTGTGCCCAGCCCAGATAGAGGAACCTAAAAAAAAATAACAAAAAGGGAATTTTTTCTTCAGCTTAAACCTATTTGAATGCGATAAGAAAAACTTCACACTTAGCCACTCGACCTTCACGGAGAGGGGAGCAAGAAAATCTTGTGTGTATCTCCTGTGCATCTACCTAAAACGGGTAGCGCGTTCAGTTTTTTAACTTGATTTTGCATTTTTAATAACTTTCGCCAGCAAAAATGCTTGAAAAATTATCTGGCAACGGTTCCCTCGCCTGAATCCACGGGGTAGGGACTCCTTTTTGGCGTGCGGAAAGGGCAACAATCCCGCCTACAATGGCGCAGTTTGTGTCCATGTCGCCTAAACCGCTAATTGTCGCCCAGAAAGCTTCCTGGTAGTCTTCCAAATGATGGGCAGCACACCACAGGGCAAAAGGCACCGTATCTTGAGCTGAAATTTTGTAGCCGGAACCCAGTTGTTGCGCTACCACAGGTGGAGAGCGCTCGCTCGGAATATCTATCGCTTGCCGAATGCTGCTCTGAATCTCGCTTTCCGGGACATTCAGAGCAACCTGTTGGAGAAATTGCTCTCCAGACATAAATTCACCTTCACCCACCCTGTAAGCGATCGCAGCAGCAACTGCAACAGCGATCGCTCCAGCAATTCCCTCTGGATGAGCGTGTGTTGGTTGCGCTGAAAGAATTGCATTTTCTCGCACTGCTTCCAGATTGTCAGCAAAATAAGCGCCTAACGGTGCTACCCGCATCGCTGCACCATTGCCATAAGAACCAGTACCCCCGAACATCTCCGAAGCTGCCGTGCGCCAGTCTGCGCCCCATTGCAGCCTTGTTAGCAGCAGCTGCGCCCCTGCACCGTAGCCGCGAGAAGGGTTGAAGCGTTCGGCAAACGCTGCGGCAAGAGCATCGGGATCTATCCTCCCATAACGCCACAGTGTCTCCACGATAGACAGTGCCATCTCGGTATCGTCACTGTAGCACCAGCGTCTGGGAGGAACTTGACGCTGTTGAATTCTTTCGTTCAGTTCCTCTACCAACCCAAAAAACCTTTCACCCAAGGCATCTCCGACAGAAAGCCCCGTCAAAGACAACTGCATTCGTTCTAGTGGCTTCATCGTTTCAAGAAACTTTAGGAGGAGCGATCGCGCATCTTAAAATAAGGGGGATCATTTCTCAACAACGGCATTTTAATAAACAATGACGCATTCTACTGATATTGCTACCTTAGCTCGCTGGATGGCAGCAGATTTCAGCAACCAAGCACAAGCATTTGAAAATCCTCCCATCTTTGCCCATATCCGCGTCTGTATGCGTCCTCTACCCCTGGAACTGTTGTCGGGCGTGAGTTTCCTGGTGGAACAAGCGTATGACTATATGATTAATGACCCATATCGGCTGCGGGTTTTAAAGTTAATTACGAATGGCGATCGCATCGAAATTGAAAACTACACAGTTAAGAATGAAGAACAATTTTATGGTGCCTCCCGCGACCCCAAGCGCCTGCATAACCTCAAAGCAGACCAACTGGAAAAATTACCAGGCTGTAACATGATCGTCGAATGGACAGGTCACAGCTTCAAAGGTTACGTCGAACCCGGTAAAGGTTGTATGGTGGTTCGCAAAGGTCAAAACACCTATCTCGACAGCACCTTTGAGATTGACGAAAACAGGTTTATCAGTCTCGATCGGGGACGCGATCCCGAAACCGATGAGCATATTTGGGGATCGGTCGGGGGTCCTTTCGAGTTCGTCCGTTGGGGAAGTTTTGCCGAGGAAGTGAAGGTGTAAAGGGTTCAAAGCTAAAGGTTGAAGGTTCCTTGTCGCTAGGAACCTTCAACTTTCAATCTGGAGGTCTTGGAGACACTTTCACATCTGATTGCTGGGTCGCCGCCACTGGGACAACAACGCTTTCCTCCCAAAGATTGATGACGAAGGAGGGAAGAAATACGAGAAAGAAGCAAACGACTACAAGCTCGATGGGGTGTACCGGCGATCGCTCAGAAGGAATTCACTTCGATGGTCTAGAAGGTACCATTACCTGGTAAATTTACCGAGTGTTGGCAAGCAAGATTAATTGAACCCGTATGAAAGTCTTGGTTATTGGCGGTGATGGCTACTGCGGTTGGGCAACCGCGCTTTATCTTTCCAGTCGAGGATACGAAGTCGGCATTCTAGACAGCCTGGTGCGGCGTCACTGGGATATGCAACTAGGCGCAGATACCCTAACCCCTATTGCACCCATTCAACAACGCCTTCAGCGTTGGAAGGACCTCACCGGCAAATCCATAGACCTATTTATTGGGGATATCACTAACTACGAGTTCCTCCAGTCAGCGCTGCACCAGTTTGAACCACAGACAATCGTTCACTTTGGCGAACAGCGTTCGGCACCCTTCTCGATGATTGACCGAGAACACGCAGTCGTCACCCAGGTGAACAACGTGGTGGGGACGCTGAATCTGCTGTATGCGATCAAAGAAGATTTCCCCGACTGTCACCTCGTCAAATTAGGGACGATGGGCGAGTACGGGACACCTAACATTGATATTGAAGAAGGCTACATCACCATCGAACACAACGGGCGTAAGGATACTTTGCCCTATCCGAAGCAGCCCGGATCGATGTATCACCTCAGCAAAGTTCATGATAGCCACAATATCCACTTTGCTTGCCGGATTTGGGGGCTACGCGCCACCGACTTGAATCAGGGCGTCGTGTACGGCGTCTTGACAGAAGAGACGGGCATGGATGAGCTGTTAATTAACCGCCTGGACTACGATGGAGTCTTTGGGACGGCACTCAACCGCTTCTGTATCCAAGCAGCAATTGGGCATCCCCTGACGGTGTACGGGAAAGGCGGTCAGACGAGAGGCTTTTTGGATATTCGAGATACAGTGCGATGTATGGAACTTGCGATCGCTAACCCCGCCCAACCCGGCGAATTCCGCGTCTTCAACCAATTCACCGAACTATTTAGCATCGGTGACTTAGCCGCAATGGTGAAAAAAGCCGGGAATTCCTTGGGACTGAATGTTGATATCCACAACCTCGACAATCCCAGAGTCGAGAAAGAAGAACACTACTTCAACGCCAAAAACACCAATTTGCTCGATCTCGGCTTACAACCTCACTATCTATCCGACGCCCTACTCGACTCGTTGCTCAACTTTGCCGTCAAGTACCAGCACCGCGTCGATAAAAATCAGATCATGCCCAAAGTTTCTTGGCACCGTCAGTAATCAGGATTGAGGACTGAGGACTGTTAGCGAAGCGGTGCGAAGCACGGACTGAGTGAAAAGAAAAATAGAGGAGAGAGTGGCAACTGGCAAGCAATTTGTTGGGTTGAATTGTTGCATTGAAAAGACAGATAAACTTTAATAACTCCTCAGACTTGACCGTTCATTGAGTCCTTAGCCCTCAGTCGCGATCGCGCTTAAATCTATCACTCAGCCCTCAGTCCTCATCCCTCAGCACTGAATTATGCGAATTGCTCTTTTTACCGAAACCTTTTTGCCCAAGGTTGACGGCATTGTGACGCGCCTGCGCCACACCGTTGAACATTTACAGCGCAGCGGCAACGAAGTGCTGATTTTTTCCCCAGATGGGGGGTTAACCGAATATAAAGGAGCCAGGATCTACGGAGTTTCTGGCTTCCCGTTGCCTTGGTATCCAGAGTTGAAAATGGCTTTTCCCCGCCCCTCCATTGGTTATCAACTAGAGAAGTTTCAACCGGATATCATTCATGTTGTCAACCCAGCTATTTTGGGACTAGCGGGTCTGTATTACGCCAAAGCGATGCAGATTCCCTTACTAGCGTCTTATCATACCCATTTACCCCAGTATCTCCAGCATTACGGCTTGGGAATGTTAGAAGGTGTGCTGTGGGAATTGCTCAAATCAGCCCATAACCAAGCGCGGCTGAATCTCTGTACTTCTACGGCGATGGTGCAGGAACTTACCAGTCACGGCATCCAGCGAGTGGATTTGTGGCAGCGAGGAGTAGATACAGAATTATTCCAGCCCCACTTGTCAAGCCGAGAAATGCGATCGCGTCTTAGCCAAGGACACCCGGAAAGCCCTTTATTACTCTACGTAGGGCGTCTGGGCGCAGAAAAAGAAATTGACCGCATTAAGCCCGTCCTAGCAGCCATTCCCAACGCGCGTCTCGCCTTAGTGGGAGATGGCCCCCATCGACAAGCCTTGCAACAACACTTTGCCGGGACACCCACCCATTTCGTCGGCTATCTGACCGGCGTTGAACTCGCCTCAGCCTTTGCCTCAGCAGACGCCTTTATTTTTCCCTCGCGCACAGAAACTTTAGGATTAGTGCTGTTGGAGGCGATGGCAGCCGGATGTCCCGTTGTCGCCGCGCGTTCCGGAGGGATTCCCGATATCGTTACCGATGGCGTTAACGGTTACTTATTTGACCCAAAAGATGAAGAGGGAGCGATCGCTGCTACCAAGCGCCTTTTGGCCCATCAAGAAGAACGAGAAACCCTACGGCAAAATGCCCGCCTCGAAGCCGAACGCTGGGGTTGGGCTGCCGCCACCCGCCAGTTGCAAAATTACTACGAATCAGCGATTCGTTAACAATCAATCATCAACAGTCAGGGTTTAGCAGTCAGGGTTTCCGAAAAACAACTGATAACTGAACCCTGAAATGCTCCTATTTAATACATATTCCTAAACACTACGGATGAGGATTTCAGGTCTCCGAGGTTAAATTAAGTTAGTGGGTGCTTATTTTTTAAGCGTTAACGATTAGCTCAGTAGGTGGAGACCAAACAAACCCAGATTGAACGACGCTTTTCCCCGAAAAGATGCGAAAATTTGCGTTTTTCGGCTAGTTTTTACAGAATTAATCGCGATTTTAGGCTTTTACGGGTATTTTGACTAAATTGAATCTAAAAAAAAGTGTGAATCGCATACTAATAACAGCTAACAGCTAAAACCACAGCTTGCAAATGCTTCTCCCCATGACACTCTCTAATACCGGCAGCGTTCTGGCTACGTTAACTCAGCTTACGCAACTCAATCGTACTAGCGCCCTGACCTCGCGCGTCAAAGACCTGTCATTCGGCGAATTTATCTGCTTACTCGACTTTATTACCGCTGAGTTCCAGCAGTTTCTGCGGGCGATCGACATGATCAACAACGAAGCCCTGGAAACCATGCTGGAGCAGGTCATGGACGCCTTTACCCTCAAAATGGGTCAGATTCTGCAAGCAGACCTTACCACTATTTTTTTAGTAGACGAAGAAAAAAATCAACTTTGGTCAAAAATTCCCGATACGGAGACTGGGAGAGCCACCAAACAAATCCGGATTCCCATTAATATTGGCGTTGCCGGTCACGTCGCCAGCACCGGCGAATCTTTGAATCTTCCAGACCCTTACTCTCACCCACTCTTTAACAAAGAAGTTGACGAGCGACCGGGCTACCGAACCCGCAGTCTGCTTTGTATGCCGATTTATAGCAGCAAAAACCAGATTGTTGCGGTCGTTCAGCTATTAAATAAAGCTGGGGATGGGCCGTTTACCGAGGAGGATGAGCAGGGATTCCGCGACTTTGCTGCCTCTATCGGCATTATCCTAGAAAGCTGCCAATCGTTTTATATGGCGGCACGCAAGCAGCGGGGGGCAGAGGCACTGTTGCGGGCAACCACCTATCTCGGTCAAAGTCTTGACTTGGAAGCAACTCTGCGCTTTGTGATGGAGCAAGCGCGGGATCTGATGCAGGCGGATCGCAGCACCCTATTTATGCTGAGCAAAGAAACGGGAGAACTCTGGACGAAAGTTGCCAACAAAGATGGCACGGAGATCATCCCGATTCGCATTCCTTCTAACAAAGGAATTGCCGGTTATGTTGCCTCCACTCGTCAGCCGCTAAATATCCCGGATGCTTATAAAGATCCGCGTTTCGATCCCAGCGCCGACCAACGGACGGGTTATTTGACACGCAATATCCTGTGTATGCCGGTGTTTAATTCATCAATGGAATTAATCGGCGTTACGCAGTTAATTAACAAGCAACCCGGCAGCTTCACGAGTTCAGATGAAGAGTTTATGCAGGCATTTAATATCCAGGCGGGAATTGCGCTGGAAAATGCCAAGCTCTTCGAGAATGTGTTGTTGGAAAAGCAGTATCAAAAAGATATCCTGCAAAGTCTCTCAGATGCAGTCATCTCTACAGATATGCAGGGACGGATTGTCACGATTAACGAAGCTGCACTGGAGTTGCTGGGGTGCCCGATTCGGGAAACTACGGGTAAAAACAACAAGCATCTGTGGGAGCAGAAACTAATCGGTCGTTTCGTTTGGGATGTGGTGCCCATCGAACATCTCCAGTTTCGCCTCCAGGATAGTCTGAAGACGGGTGCCAAGCAATATGTCCCGGAGCAAACCCTGACAGTGGGATTGTATGCAGAGAAGAACCACCAGCCGTCAGTAGCAGCCGTAGGAGCAATGCCAGAATTGTCCGTGCAGGCACAATGCGCCCAGTGTCAGCAGGTAGCAGAAGTTCTCAATTCGGAAGCGACTCACTCGGAGGGAGAACCTACTGGAGTCCATATTCTGGCAATCCGCGATCGCCTCAATCCAAACATCTTCATTCCCTGGAATGAATCATGCAGTCCTGGCACTGTCGCCACCCACAGTTGTCATCAGATTTTGAGTGCCGATCAAGTCCAGGAAATTGAACGGAGTATGAATCTCACCGTTAATCCCCTTACCAATCCGGAAGGAGGCGTCAGAGGAGGCTTGGTGGTCTTGGAAGACATCAGCCACGAAAAACGGATGAAATCTACCTTGTATCGCTACATGACGCCTAGAGTGGCAGAGCAAGTCATGGCACTGGGCGATAAAGCGCTGATGATGAGCGAACGCAAGGAGGTGACAATTTTATTTTCTGACATCCGGGGCTACACCACTCTGACGGAAAATTTAGGGGCGTCGGAAGTGGTTTCGCTGTTGAATCAGTATTTTGAAACGATGGTAGAGGCAGTCTTTAACCACGAAGGCACCTTAGATAAATTCATTGGCGATGCCTTGATGGCGGTGTTTGGTGCGCCCCTGCCTTTGGCAGAAAATCATGCTTGGATGGCGGTTCAGTCGGCGTTGGATATGCGCCGCCGGTTGGCAGAGTTTAACCGTCGCCGTTTATTTGGAAACCAGCCGCAAATTCATATTGGCATTGGACTAAGTTCTGGAGAAGTCGTTTCCGGCAACATTGGTTCCCACAAACGGATGGACTACACGGTGATTGGGGATGGGGTGAACTTGAGTTCTCGCCTGGAAAGCGTCACCAAGGAGTACGGCTGCGATATTATCTTGAGCGAGTTTACCTACAACTTGTGCCGCGATCGCATCTTGGTGCGAGAGTTAGACAAAATCCGCGTCAAGGGCAAAAATACCGCCGTTAGTATTTACGAGTTGATCGGCGACCATCGACAGCATCTCGACGACTCCACGAAGAAGTTTCTCGATCTCTATCATCTTGGGCGTACAGCCTACACGGGAAGAAGCTTCCAGAAAGCGATCGCCTACTTTGAGGACGCCTACAGCCTACGACCCACCGATCAGGCAGTCACCGTCCACTTGGAACGGTGTAAGAACTACCTTCGGCAACCGCCTTCAGATGCCTGGGACGGAGTCCACACGATGACCAGCAAATGAGGTTAATCGCTATTCGCGAATTGGTGTAAATTCTCTAGACGCTGCCCTTTTGCACCTCACCTTTCCGGATTATCCTCTCCACTCTGGAAAGGGTTCTCACCGATGGCGAGTTGCTTTTTGGTTTTTTTCAACTGCTTCCAGAGACTCTTAATTTGTTCGTAGGCTTCGGAGGATGAAATTTTCCCCCCAGTTTCCAGGTTGCAGATGAAATTCACCCGTTGAGCAAATTCCTGCAAATTTGCGTTAAAAACCAGGTTTTCTGGCTTGACTTGACCGTAGTAACGACTACGAGGATACAGAAAATCAGAGCGGTCTGCCATAGATTACCTCCTTGGGATAAACTACTCAACCTACTGGCTTGAGAAACGAACCAATCGTTAATCCTGTTTTTTGCCCAAGCTGGAAAAGCTAGTAACAGAAACAGGGAGGTATTCCGACCGTTGCCCGATCCACCTTGGAGTCGGTAGAACTTTCTTGCGATCGCCCGCTGTTGGAATCAGGATTTACCGGGTGTTTTGTTCGAGTCTTGACCACTATTGTGATCTTTGCACAAAGGGCTGCGCTTATTTTAATTACAAATTAATCAAAATTTAACCTTATCTTAATCAAAGATTATGCCAGTTACTCGCAGATGCCCAGATGTTGACGCCATTCGGCTCCTAAGGCATTAAAATCTTCTGTGCTGCTGCCGACGATCCATTAATACAAATAACGACTCTCCATGTCCGCCCAATCAACCAACCTTTACGAAGGCAAAGCCAAAATTCTCTATACCACGGACGATCCGGACATTCTGCTGGCTCACTTCAAAGACGACGCTACCGCCTTTAATGCCAAAAAGCGCGGTCAGATTATCGGCAAAGGTGAAATTAACTGCACCATTGCCGCTTATTTGTTCCAGGTTTTGGAAGCATCGGGCATCCCAACCCACTTCATTGACTGTCCGGCACCCAACCAAATGCGCGTCCAAGCGTTAAAGATTCTGCCCCTAGAAGTGGTGGTCAGGAACATTGCTGCGGGAAGTCTGTGTCAACAAACAGGGTTGCCCGTAGGTACCGTCCTGCCCAATCCGCTGGTGGAATTTTATTTTAAAAATGACGATCTCGGAGATCCTTTGTTAACACGCGATCGCTTGATGTTATTGAAATTAGCGACACCAGAACAGCTTGACCAATTACAAAGTAGCGCCTTGCGGATTAACGAAATCCTCAGAGACTTTTTTCACCAATGCCGGATTACCCTAGTGGATTTCAAGTTGGAGTTTGGCGTTGACCGGCATAGCGAGATACGACTGGGAGACGAAATCAGCCCCGATACCTGCCGTCTTTGGGATGAGTCTGAAGACGATCCCGACCGGCGAGTGCTAGATAAAGATCGGTTCCGTCGGGATTTGGGGCAGGTGGAAGATGCCTACCAGCAAGTGCTAAAAAGAGTTCTCGAACAAGTAAATCGTAAAAAGTAAAAGCAGAAAAAATTCTTTCTTTGGCTTTTTGCTTTTTTACTTTTGTCTCTATTTTCAATGTGTGTGGAAGTGTCGAAAACGAGTAAAAGAATGCGCTTATCTCCCTTTTTATTGACGATTTTGGCTGCCTCATCTGCCTGCTGTGTAGCATTTCCTGCCAGAGGGCAAACGACAAATTCTTCGTCGGATACCTCAGAGAGAACAGCTTGGTATGGCGATTATATTGAGCAGACCCAGGCTGACGCAGGACGCGATCGCCCAGAATCTCAACCAACCAATAACGTAGTCGTCAATGCTGTGAGTGCCCCAGAGACGACACCGCCTGGGAGAGCGCTTAGACCGTCGCCCAGCCTCACTGAGATTGTTACACGCTCCACCACCGCACCCGCTCCAGTTAACGTCCCAGTTAAACCGGAGCGCGTAGAGGTCGCCAGTAGCAGTCGTCGGGAAGCGCCACCCGCCAATAACGTGGTGGTTAACACCATGAGCGTTCCAACAACAAAAGAGCCTGTAGGGGCAAAATCCCCCTCATCCGTACTCAGCCAAACTCCCACAACCCAATCTCCATCCTCTCCCACGCCGGAAACAGAGCCAGTGGTTCCGCGCCCCGGCGAAGAATCAACACCGCAACAAGAAACGCCGGATACCATTGAATTCGATCTCACGCCAGGGACGACTGGTGAGCCGAATCTTGAGTTGCCAGAGCCACGCGAACAACCTGTACCAACCCCTGAAGGTGGACAACCTGCGACAACGCCTGAAACGGTACAACCTGCGCCTACTGACCAGCCAGAAGCCAGAGTGCTAGTGGGTGAAGTCGTTGTTACTGGCGTAGAAGGGGATCTCGAAAACGAAGTTTATGAGGCAATTCGCACCCGACCCGGACAAACGGCGACCCGGAGCCAGTTACAGGAAGATGTGAATGCCATCTACGCCACAGGTTTTTTCAGCAACGCCAGAGTAGAGCCACAGGATACCCCGCTGGGTGTCCGTGTCGTCTTTGTAGTAGAACCTAACCCAGTTTTACGTCAGGTGGTCGTTGTCCCCGTCCCTGCCGACCAAAATCAGCGGGCACTCCCCCAAAAGGTAATCGATGACGCCTTCGCGCCTCAGTATGGTCGCACCCTCAACATCCGCGAACTGCAAGAAGGCATTAAAAAAATAAACCAGTGGTACAAAGAAAACGGCTATGACTTGGCACAAGTAGTTGCTGCACCCCAGATTGCTGAGGATGGTACGGTACGTCTAGAGGTAGCAGAAGGACTGATTGAGGATATTGAAGTCCGCTTTCTCGACAAAGACGGACAACCCGCAAATGATGAGGGTCAACCCATCCGGGGTCGCACCCGCGATTTCATCATCACGCGAGAAATCGAACTGAATTCTGGAGAAGTCTTTAACCGGACGAAAGCGGAAAGGGATCTGCGCCGAGTCTTTCGCTTAGGCATCTTTGAAGATGTGCGACTCTCATTCAGACCGGGGCAAGATCCGCGCAAAGTGGTGGTGGTCGTGGACGTGATTGAGAAGAACACCGGCTCAGTGGCGGCGGGTGCTGGGATTAGTTCCGCCAGTGGATTATTCGGCACCATTAGCTATCAAGAGCAAAATCTGGGGGGCAATAACCAGAAGCTGGGGGCAGAGTTGCAGGTCGGTCAGCGAGAACTGCTATTTGATGTCAACTTTACAGATCCCTGGATTGCTGGCGATCCTTACCGGACTTCCTACACCGTCAATGGGTTCAGACGCCGATCCATTTCGCTGATTTTTGATGGCGGTGACACAGAGGTGGAATTACCCGATGGAGACAGACCCCGCGTCCTGCGATTGGGGGGTGGCGTCACCTTTACCCGTCCGCTTTCCCGAGATGTTTTTGCAGATCCGGAATGGAGAGCGAGTCTGGGCTTGCAGTATCAACGGGTTTCGATCCGAAATTCCGACGGCGACATTAGCCCGAAGGATGAGCTAGGCAACGACCTGAGCTTTAGTGGGGAAGGGAAAGACGACTTGTTGACCCTGCAATTTGGGGTTGTGCGCGATCGCCGTAACAGCGCCGTAATTCCGACCTCTGGATCTCTACTGCGCCTAGGCGTTGAACAGTCTCTCCCCGTAGGTGTGGGAGGGATTCTGTTTAACCGTCTGCGCGGTAGCTATAGCTACTATCTTCCTGTCAGATATACGAACTTCTCCCCAGGGCCACAAGCGCTCGCCTTCAACGTTCAAGCCGGAACCGTCCTCGGCGATTTACCTCCCTATGAAGCTTTCTCTCTAGGCGGTAGTAACTCGGTGCGGGGTTTTGAGGAAGGAGATGTCGGCAGCGGTCGCAGCTTTATCCAAGCGACCGCAGAGTATCGCTTCCCGATTTTCTCGATTGTGGGCGGTGCTTTGTTTGTCGATGCCGCAACCGATTTCGGGACTGGTAGCACCGTACCCGGAGATCCGGCTGGGGTGCGGGGTAAGCCCGGAAGCGGCTTTGGTTATGGTCTTGGGGTCCGCGTGCAATCTCCCCTCGGCCCGATTCGCATCGACTATGGTTTTAATAACGAAGGGGACAGCCGCCTCCACTTTGGAATTGGGGAGAGATTCTAAAAATTAAAAATGTAAAATTAAAAATTAAAAATTAGGAGAATTTCTTCAATTTTTAGTTTTTAATTTTTAATTTTTAATTATGAAACAACACACGCTAAAAGGCTCTTTTGAACAATCTGGCGTCGGTCTACATAGCGGCGTCCCTACCCATGTCCGAGTGCTACCCGCGGCGGCTGGAGAGGGACGTTACTTTGTGAGAGTTGACCTGACTGGGGCACCCGTGATTCCAGCGCGGGTGGAGGCAGTCAGTCAGACGACTCTCTCCACCGAACTTGCCAGCAGTAGAGAAGCGCGAGTCCGGACTGTGGAACACCTGCTAGCCGCTTTAGCAGGCAGCGGTGTCGATAACGCTCGAATTGAGATTGATGGCCCGGAAGTGCCCCTGCTGGATGGCTCAGCCCTGATTTGGGCGGAAGCGATCGCGCAAGCGGGCGTGGTCGAGAACGATGAATTAATTCCCGATTCAACTTTTAAGATAGAAAAGCCCGTCTGGGTCTATCAAGGCGATGCTTTTGTCGCCGCCCTACCAGCGCCAGAATTGCGCTTTTCCTACGGAATTGACTTCGACTCAGTAGCGATTGGCAATCAGTGGCACAGCTGGACGCCGAGGCAAGAAAATTTTGCAGACGCGATCGCACCCGCCCGCACGTTTGGTCTGGCGCACCAAATTGAGCAGTTACAAGCCGCAGGTTTAATCAAAGGCGGAAGTTTAGAAAATGCCCTGGTTTGCGATTCACAAGAATGGCTTAATCCTCCCTTAAGATTTTCAAATGAGCCAGTGCGTCATAAACTTTTAGATTTAGTAGGAGATTTAAGTTTACTGGGATATTTCCCGCAAGCTCATATCCTCGCCTACAAAGCCAGCCATCACCTGCATATCCAACTCACCCAGCAGTTACTCCAAAAAGTTGCGAGTCGCCCTGAGTGAGCCTGTGTAAAGTGGCTGCGCGATCGCAACTCTAGCCCCTAGCCTCTAATCCCTGTCATACAGCCCATGTCCACACTGATTGAAGTCAATACACCCGATGCTGAGACTGCGACGCCCCAAGCCAAGAATGTCGGGGAAGAAACAGCACAAAACAGCCAGTCTGCTGCCAAAACCATCCTGACGATCGAAGACATTCAAAAATTGCTGCCCCATCGGTATCCTTTTGCATTGGTGGATCGGATTATCGAGTACGTGCCCGGAGAAAGGGCTGTGGGCATCAAAAATGTCACCTTTAACGAACCCCATTTTCAAGGGCATTTCCCCGGTCGTCCGATTATGCCTGGGGTATTAATTGTGGAAGCAATGGCTCAAGTGGGCGGGATCGTATTGACCCAACTCCCAGATATTGAAAGCGGCTTATTTATGTTTGCTGGCATTGATAAAGTCCGCTTCCGTCGCCCCGTAGTACCGGGAGATCAGCTAGTCATGACCGTGGAACTGCTGTGTGTCAAACGGCGTCGTTTTGGAAAGATGCACGCCCGTGCCGAAGTCGATGGTCAATTGGCTACAGAAGGCGAACTGATGTTTTCCATCGTTGACTAAAACAGTCATGAGGACTGAGGAGTGTTTGCTTAGCCCTACTCTATTCGCAGGCTAAAAAACAGGTTTGAGAAAAGAAGTTTGATGGCACATTAGTTGAAGAAGCTGATGATTAAATTCTGACTCATAACTCCTAACGCTAACTTTATTCCTCATTCCTCAGTTTTGATTTGTGACTTGTCACTTTTGTTTACTCAGTCCGTGCTTCGCTAACAGTCCGCGCGATCGCGCCGAAGAGCGCTAACAGTCCTGTATATGATTCATCCCACCGCGATAATTCACCCTGATGCTCAACTACACCCCAGCGTGCAAGTTGGGCCTTATGCGGTGATTGGAGAACAAGTAAAAATTGGTGCTGAAACCACGATTGGCGCTCATGTTGTAATCGAGGGACCAACGGAAATTGGTGCACAAAATCACATTTTTCCGGGGGCAGCGATTGGCTTAGAACCCCAAGACCTCAAGTATGATGGGGCTAAAACCTGGGTAAAAATTGGTGATAGCAATCGAATTCGAGAGTACGTCACAATTAACCGCGCAACTGGCGAGGGTGAAGCGACGGTAATTGGCAATGGCAATTTGTTGATGGCTTATGTCCACGTTGCTCATAATTGCGCGATCGCAGATAAAGTGATTATTTCCAATGCGGTGTCGCTCGCTGGGCACGTCCAGATTGATTCGCGGGCGGTGATTGGTGGCGTCCTAGGGATTCATCAATTTGTCCACATCGGGCGAGGCGCGATGGTGGGCGGGATGAGTCGTATTGACCGCGATGTGCCTCCTTATCTGCTTGTCGAGGGAAATCCATCGCGGGTACGCAGTCTCAACTTAGTGGGACTCAAACGCGCTGGTTTATCTGCCGCTGAGTTGGGAATTCTCAAAAAAGCTTTTCGGATTCTCTATCGTTCTGGATTACCCCTGAATCAATCCCTAGAACAACTGGATCTGCTCCCAGATAACGAATATTTGCAACACCTGCGCCGGTTCCTGCAACTTTCTCAAGCGCCAGGGCGACGCGGTCCGATTCCAGGGAAAAGAGCGAAGAATAAGGATGAAGAGTAATTGGGAAAACAGTTTTGAATTTTAAGTTTTGAGTGTTGAATTAAAGAAATTTATTTTGACTGATGACTCAAAACGGTCATTCCCAATTACCCATTACCGATTGCCAAATTAATGCGTATATTTATCAGCACAGGCGAAGTTTCAGGGGATCTGCAAGGGGCACTACTGATTGAGGCACTTTATCGACAAGCACAGGCAACTGGCTTGGAATTAGAGATTGTTGCCTTGGGGGGCGATCGCATGGCGGCGGCGGGTGCGACTCTCTTGAGCAATACCAGCGGGATTGGTTCGGTGGGGCTTTTTGAATCTCTCCCTTATGTGTTACCGACCTTACAAGTCCAGCGTCGAGCCAAACAGTACCTCCGAGAGAACCCACCGGATCTGGTGGTGCTAATTGACTACTTAGGCCCAAATATTGGCGTTGGCACTTATCTTCAGCGACAGATGCCGCAGGTGCCAGTCGCGTACTACATCACGCCGCAGGTATGGGTTTGGTCGCCCTTTAAGCGCGACACCACTCGAATCATCGAGATTAGCGACCAAGTGTTGGCGATTTTCCCAGAGGAAGCGCAATATTTCCAAAAACGGGGGGCATCGGCTGCCTGGGTCGGGCATCCCTTGGTGGATCGGATGCAAAAGGCTCCCAGCCGAGAAGCGGCGCGAAGAATCTTAGAGATAGAGTCAGAACAAATTGCGATCGCGCTTCTTCCTGCCTCCCGTCCTCAAGAACTCAAGTATCTGATGCCGGTGATGTTTGAGGCGGCGAAAGCGATCCAAAACAAACTGCCTCAAGTTCATTTCTGGATTCCTTTGTCTCTAGAAGCTTATCGGCTCCAAATTGAAGCGGCGATTGGGCGTTATGGTTTAAATGCGACTCTGGTTGCTGGTAAAAGCCAGGAAGTTCTGGCGGCGGCTGATTTAGCGATCGCTAAGTCGGGGACTGTAAATCTGGAACTTGCCCTTTTAAACGTGCCGCAGGTGGTTCTCTACCGCGTTAGTCGCTTTACCTATTGGATTGCCCGTAATATTCTAAAATTCTCGATTCCCTTCATGTCGCCAGCCAACTTGGTAATGATGCGGTCGATTGTGCCAGAATTGCTGCAAGATCAAGCTACGCCAGAAAACATTGTCCAAGAAGCTTTAGAACTCTTACTCAATCCCGAACGTCGCCAGCAAACTGTTGCAGATTATCAAGAAATGCGCTCCTCCTTGGGAGAAGTGGGAGTTTGCGATCGCGCTGCCAAAGAAATCTTTCAAATGCTTTGAAAATTTTTATTAAAACTTCCTTTAACTACTGACATCATTCCTTCCTAAAACCCAAATTTCATCAATTTGTAAGGTTCTATAGCACTTCTTGTGAGATTCCAGGGGTTCAGATCCCGACTTCCGTAAGAAGTCGGGGAGCTCGCCTTCACAAATCATTTAGGATTGCGATATCAGGAACAGTTTCCTCAATTTTGGCATCTTGACGATAGGGAAACTTACACGGGGCGACTGACAGCCTAGCCTGGACAATCTGTTGCTTCCAGCTCATCAGTAGCAAGAAGGTCGCTTTGTGGTGGCAGGGCCACAGTATCCGAATAATATTAACTTGCCCAAAAATGTTGAGCAAATCGAGCATTTGCCACCTGCTCGACACCGCTAGTTTTACCCTTTCCAACTGTTCACTCTTAATATTACACGGACTGATATGGTTCAATCGGGTTATTCTCCCAGCGTGCGTTTATTTGAAGCATCTGCATGTGGAACTCCAATGATTAGTGATTATTGGTAGGGGTTGGAAACAATTTTTGAAATGGGTAAAGAAATTCTGATTGCCGAGTCGCCTGCCGATACTTTACAGGATCTTCAAGAAACTCCGGAAGCTGAGAGAATTGCAATCGGCGATCGCGCTTGGACTCGCGCTTTGGCACAACATACGGCAGCCCATCGAGCCTCTAAATTGGAAGGCTACGTCTTGGAGCGAATCACTTTGTATTCTTCCTTTAAAAATTAATACTGGCTGTAAATTTTTTACCGACTGCTAGGCTTTTGTGGCAATTTCTCGATTCTGGGAAATTCCCGATTTTGCTTTGTTTTGATGAGACTTAATTTTAGATATTATCTTGGCAAAAATGCTTTATTTATGATAGAAAAGCGGGGGATCTATCTTCGGGAATATTTAAGTTATTTTTAATATTGATTTATCTTGAAGAAAGGCTGTTAACGTTCGGTTCTTAAATTCTGATGGCAAGCCAGCAAGCTAGATGTGGGGAGTTCCAAGACCTCACGGGGCACCAAGGGGACACGGGGACACTAAGGCTGTATGACCGAGCGATGGCAGCAACCAGCTGTGGCATCGTCATTAGCGACGCCAGTCTGCCAAATAATCCAATTATCTATTGCAATCCTGCCTTTGAAAAAATAACCGGGTATTCGACCGCCGAAGTTTTGGGACGAAACTGCCGATTTTTGCAAGGAAATGATACAGATCCAGCCGCAATTGAGCAAATTCGTCAAGCCGTGCGGACGGGGAAAGAATGCCAGGTTGTTCTCAAGAACTATCGCAAAGATGGGACGCCTTTCTGGAATGACCTGAGTATTTCGCCGGTGTATGACGACGAGGGTCGGGTGACGCAATTTATTGGCGTCCAGACGGATATTACCGAGCGTAAAGCCGCCCAAGAGGCGCAGTGCGAAGGGGAAACGCGGCTGCGGCTGGCTCTGGGTGCGGCAAGTATGGGGGTTTGGGACTGGGATCTGGGAACCAATCGGGTGACTTGGTCTGAAGAGGTGGAAGGGATTTTTGGTCTGGCTCCTGGTTCCTTTACTGGCACCTACGAGGCTTATCTCCAATGCATTCATCCTGAAGATTGCTACCGCGTGGGACTTGAGATTGCGAGCATCGTAGAAGTCGGGAAAGACTTAAAGATGGAGTATCGCGTAATTCGTCCTGATGGAATTGGCTGGGTGGCGTCACGGGGTGCCGTTGTGCGCGACAATACGGGGAAGTGCGTGCGGATGATGGGAACGGTGATGGATATTACCGAACGCAAGCAAGCAGAGGAAGCGTCGCGACAGCAATTTTTGAGAGAACGGCTGGTCGGAGCGATCGCTAAGCGCATCCGTCAGTCTCTAGATTTAGAAGAAGTTCTCAATACAACTGTGGCAGAAGTGCGCCATTTTCTCTCTACTGACCGGGTACTCATTTACCGCTTCGATCCAGATCGGAACGGAGTTGTGGTTGTAGAGTCGGTCGGTGAGGATTGGACGCCTATTTTAGGAACCAGCATCCAAGATCCTTGCTTTGGGAAAAGCTACGTCTCGCCATACCAGCAAGGTCGGGTTCGAGCGATTGACAATATCTATACTGCTGGTATCCAACAATGCCATATTGATTTACTTGCCCAGTTTCAGGTGAGAGCTAACTTGGTAGTTCCGATTCTGCAAGGGGAAAATTTATGGGGGTTGCTGATTGCCCATCACTGTCGAGAACCCCGAAAATGGCAAGAATCAGAAGTAGAATTGCTCAAACAGCTGAGCGTGCAGCTAGCGATCGCAATTAAGCAATCCACTCTCTTCCAACAGCTAAACGCCGAACTGGTCGAACGCAAACAGGCAGAAATCGCTTGGCTGAAATCAGAAGCGCAGCTAAAAGAACAAACAACCCAACTAAAACGAACCTTGGGAGAATTGGGACAAACCCAATCTCAGCTAATTCAGAGCGAAAAGATGTCCAGTTTAGGGCAGTTGGTTGCAGGTGTTGCCCATGAAATTAATAATCCAGTCTCCTTCATCTACGGCAATCTCGACCATGCGAATCAGTATGCTCATGACCTGCTGAACCTGTTAAATCTCTATCAAAAGCACTTTCCCAAACCCCCTACCGAAATTCAAGTTGCAAATCAGGATATCGATTTAGATTTCTTGGTGGAAGATTTTCCCAAACTACTGACTTCCATGAAAATGGGAGCCGACCGCATCCGCGATTTGGTCTTGTCGCTGCGGAATTTCTCCCGCCTGGATGAATCCCAGAAGAAGGCGGTTGATATTCATGAGGGCATAGATAACACGCTGTTGATTTTGCAGCATCGGTTGAAAGAAGACAGCTCCCATCCCAAAATTCAGATTATTAAAGAATACGGCGATTTGCCCAAAGTAGATTGTTACGCTGGGCAACTCAACCAAGTGTTTATGAATCTCCTCAGTAATGCAATTGATGCTTTAGAAGAATACAATGCCCAGCAAGTCTCCGCAGGAGGAGCATCGCTGACGCCGGAGGATCTCAAAGCCAACCCCAGCCAGATTACCATTCGCACCTCTTTGAAGGATGAAGGAATCAGGATAAAGGATGAATTCAATGCCAATCCTCATCCCACCCTTCGAGAAGGGCAAAGCCCTACATCCCTAAGTCCCAATCCTGCCTCTGTTGTCATCAGGATTGCGGATAATGGCCCTGGCATTCCCGAAGCAATTCAGAAACAAATTTTTGACCCCTTCTTTACGACGAAAGCCGTGGGAAAAGGGACTGGCTTGGGCTTGTCCATTAGCTACCAAGTTGTGGTTGAACGTCACGGGGGTCAACTCGAGTGCGTGTCAACACCGGGAAAGGGAACAGAGTTTATTATCGAAATTCCGATCCAGAAGGTAGAAGAGGAATCTCTTTTAGGGGCGCATTGCCCAATTCCTCTATCTATACAGCCCCATCGGGTGGCTTAACACTCCCTTATGCTTGGCACTCCCTGCTTGCCAAGGTCGGTTTTTTTGCTTTCTCCGGGAAGCTTAGAACCGTTCCATTTTCTTCAAGCAGACCTTCCCCACCTAGGAAGAAAGGGCTGTTGATGAACACATCTTGATGAACACAACACAGGCAAATCAACAATCAATCAGCTTGCGTCTGTGCTAACTTGCTCTTCAGTCGGCAACTCCAGACAGTAGCCCGCACCATAGACGGTCTTAATATAGCGCGGGTGGCGGGGATCGGGTTCTAGCTTCGTTCTCAAGTGCCGAATATGCACCCGAATCGTTTCAATGTCATCGTCGGGATCGTAGCCCCAAACTTCCCGCAGGATTTCACTAGGAGAAACGGTTTGACCATGACGCTGGAGTAAGCAGTGCAGTAATTCAAACTCCAGATGCGTTAACTTCACTGTCTGATTGAACCAAATAGCCTCAAAGCGTTCTGGGACTAAGGTTAAAGAGCCATAGTGCAAGATTTCCGAGTGTTTGGCGGCTTGGGGAATACGGTCTGTTCGTCGCAGCAAGGCTCTGACCCGTGCCAGCATTTCTTCGAGTTCAAACGGCTTGGTCAGGTAATCATCGGCTCCGGCATTAAAGCCTTCTACCTTATCTTGAGTCTGACCCAGTGCTGTCAACATTAACACCGGAATATCGGCAGTGCGTTCATCCCGCCGCAACCGCTGGCAGACGGTGAAACCGTCCACATTGGGCAGCATTAGGTCAAGCATAATCAGGTCTGGTTGCAGTTGCAAAGCCAGTGCCTGACCTTTAATGCCATCTGGTGCTTGGCTGACATCGTATCCAGCCATTTCCAGATTGATGGTAACTAATTCTGCGATCGCAGCGTCGTCGTCGATGACGAGTATCCGGGGCATCACTACTAAATTATTGCTACAGTATTTTAAAGTTTCTATAAGAACCTTTATCGGAATCCAAAGATTCCTGTACAGATTATACGCAAGGATTCTAAATTCTTTCTAAAGAAAACCTTGGATTATCAAGAGAGTTGGCGATCGCACAAACACGCAGAGCATTCTATCTGCCCCACCAGAAAGGATCGTGACTGGGCGAAATGCACTCGTTTAGCTTTGAGCGTCAATCCAATCTCCCAGTGCCTTGCCCATCTTTTTTAGCTGAAGAGGGCGCTTGTAACTGAAATTAGAAAGTTGGGCTGCGGGCTTGATAATACCCCGATTTTTCTCACCGTCACACCAGTACGAGTTTGGAGCAGATTGTGGCGTATCAATGAGGGTAAAGTGCAACAAGCCAATCAATCCAGCGTTTTGCAGTTCTAAGGAGCGCTGTTGTAATTCCTGGTAAACTTTCGCGCCTCCCTCGTCCCAATCGGTGCCAGCATCAGCCATCAGGAAAAAGTAATCGATCAGAGACGGCTTTTGCAGTTGGGTTTGGATGAATTGGGCGATCGCAATTACTCGGTCGGGCATATCATAAAGCTTCGCTTGATCGGGGGTTAAGCGTTGGCATCCGTTTCCGTCATTCCGCCAGGGGCCTTGGGTTACTTGAAACCCAAAGAAATCGACTCCCGGTGCAGCCGCCTTCAAATCAGGTAAATAGTTTTGCAGACCCGTGGGGGAGGCATTGAAGTCACCGAAAGCCAAACCCACTTTCAAATTCAGTCCCGGAACCGAATTCGCTGAGGTACGTAATCTTTGGGCAGCTTCAGCCATTAACTGCCCGAACTTCTGCGGAATACTGGCATCCCACCCATAATTGGCATTGACGGGATCGCGGAGCGTTCCTACCAGATTATGCTCCGGTTCCAGCGATACATACACCGTCCCTTGGGTTTTAGAGAGTACATCTTTCGCGAGGCGATCTAACTCCGAGAAGTACCAACTCTTTCTGGCTTCAATTTCAGCCCAAGTTTTTTTACTTTGGACATCGTGGGTAATCAAGTTAACGATAAAGACGGGGACAACCCCTTCTTTAAACATCCGGTCTGTCGTGGCGCAAGTTTTCTGACCGGCGACACAACCAAACCAGATGGGTTGCCATCCCACCTCCACCCCAAGCGATGCAGCTTTCGGTTTGGGTAAACCGACTTCTTTGGCAACGTCAAGGCTGTGCATCCAAGTTCCTTCTACGTTGCTAGTGTCGCCACCAAAACCAATTAGCAATGGATTACTGGTTTGGGGAGTGTTGGGTACGGGTTGAGGCGTTGCGGGGGTTAGGGGAGGAGTTGCGGGTGTCTGAGCAGTTGTCGGAGGAGTATAGATGGTCTGACCTTGACCCATCAGCTTTTTCTGACTCAGAACCATCCGGAACCAATTTTGAAAAATCACTTGGGTTCCGTTTCGCTGCCTCGTGGTTCTCCGGAGTTGAGAGTTTGCATTCCCATTCCAAACGATCAGCTGCCGTTTGCGGGTTTCCACATAACGGATTGAAGAAACGCGATTTTTTTGACCATCCACCAAATAAGCAAATACAAGACCGTAGTTAGGATTACTGCGTTCAACTGGAATCCAATACTCCCGACCGCAGGCGGCAGGATTCACTTTCTCTGGAACTCGATTGAAGTGATGGAAAACATAGTACAGGCGACCATCCTTATCAACTCCTTTACCGGGTTGAGTTAGCATCCCAGAGCCGCAGTAGTTTTGAGTTGCTGTTTTGCTGGTTTGAGGGTTTGGGGAGGCAGGAGTAGAGGCGGTTTGGGCTGCTGTAGGAGGTTGGTTCTGGTTATTTATAAGGGTTTGGGGGATAGAGGCAGTCTGAATGCGCCTTAGCTGCCTCCAATTCAGAATCCGCGCGATCGCATGAGAAAGGGCTTGGTTTCCATCTTGCCGCGTTAAGATTCTTCTCAGTAGAGGATTGACTGGATTACCATCCCAAACAATGAGTTTCCCGTTGTTCGTTTCCACATAACGAGTAGAAGAAACGCGATTTTTGTATCCATCTACCCAATAAACAAATACAAGTCCGTAATAAGGATTGCTTTGCTCGGCTGGAATCCAATATTCCCGACCACAAGCGGCAGAATTCACTGACTCTTGACCTCGGCTGAAGTCATAGAAAACGGAATACACTCTTGTGTCTGTATCGATTCCTCTGGTGGGTTTGGTGATGGTGCCAGAACCACAGTAATTTGTCGGGGCGGTTTTCTCAAAAGGGCTGGGTTGGCTTGCTAGGATTTGCGGTTGTTGCGACTCAGAAGCCAATTGATTCAGCTTATTGTTGAATGCAGTTTGAATGGCAGGTGAGTCAGCAGCAACGGCAACAGAGGAGGTATCGGTATGGGTACTGCTAATACCCATATTGAGGGTAAAAACGGTGCTGAGCGCTATTGCGAGAAGGCGGTGCAGGAATGTTACCGGGTCAAAGAAGGAGCCTACTAGAGTCGCAACAAAGCTGATGGTAGCTAAAGCAAGCAGCCGAATTCTACGCATTATGCAGCCGGAAATCTAAATAGATTATTGGCTGCTTCCTTTCCCTACTTCATCGGGAAATTTGCTGGATATCTCATTAACTGGCATTTGGCTCTCAGTGCGATCGCGTAGTTCCCACCTTCTCAAACACCGTTCCTGTCCGTTAATCAACCTAAAATTAGGCTGCATATCAGAAACCCGGTTTCTTAAAGAACCGGGTTTTCAACCACTTCCATCACTTCTGCGTCACCATACTTCACCTAATCGTTGCAACAGGTGAAGGTTGTCGCTCGCTCAATACCGCAGCCGAAGCACCATAAAGTTCCTAATAGTGCTGAGTTTTTGGCAACAAGGGCAGCAGCCAATCAAGATGGCTGAATTAATTTCCCCTTATCAACCCAAAGCGATTAATTTAGCCATTCTTTTTGTCTGAGTTGCCAGTTTTAGTACCGAATTCGAGGGTCGATGTAAGCATTGATAATATCAATCAAAATGCTAGCAACTACAACAATCGACGCAAAAAATACCATGATTCCCTGCACGGTAGGGTAATCTCGTAAAGAAATTGCTTCATAAAGTCGATTTCCTAAACCAGGCCAAGAGAAGGTAACTTCTGTTAAAACTGCGCCGCCAAGCAATGCGGCTAAAGTCAGCCCCAGGACGGTAATCACTGGAATCATGGCATTTTTTAGGGCGTGGGCAAAGAGAATCCGCGATTCTGGAATGCCTCTGGCTCTAGCAGCTTCTACATAATCCGCCTTAAGGGTTTGCTTCAAGTTCACCCTGACAATCCGCTCGAAAATCCCGCTAAGGAGGATTCCGAGGGTCAAGCTGGGGAGGGCGAGATAATGCAATGCGGTGAAAAAATGCTCAAAGTTACCGCTCAGGAGACTATCAATCGTATAAAGACCCGTGATGAGTGGCGGGGGTGCTGTAGTTAGGGGAAAGCGCGATCCTAACGGGAACCAGCCTAGCTGAACCGAGAAAATCAACTGTAGAATCATCCCTACCCAGAATATCGGGAGCGAGTAGGTGATGATGCCAAACAAACGACCGCTCGCGTCTAAAGCCGTGCCAGGGCGGGTGGCGGAAAGGATGCCAACGCCAACGCCGACTAGGAAAGCGATCGCCATACTAAATACTGCCAATTCTACTGTCGCGGGAAAGTATTTCTGAATCTCACCCCAAACATCTTGACCCTGACTGGTCAGCGAAGTCCCCAAGTTCAAACTGAGTAAAGAACCCAGATAGCGAATATATTGCAACGGCAAGGGATCTGATAGCCCCAACTGTTGACGATATTGCTCTTTGACGCTTTCTGGGGCGCGACCGCCTAAAACTGCATCCACCGGGTCGCCTGGGGTGGCACGGAGGAGCAAAAACACTAGGGTGATGATGATCCATAGCATCAAGGGTGCTAGGAGAAGGCGGACGAAAATGTAAGACTGTAGGGCTTTGGAGCGTGACATTACTGTTTTAACACAAAGGTTCGCAGAGGTTTACGCAAAGGTAGCGCTGTCGCGCCGCTTTCGTTACGCAGAGGTTTAACTCTGCGTAACGAAAGCGCTTCCCTTTGTGTTCCTCTGCGTTTAAAAGGGAATTGTAAAACTAAGCGATCGCTACTTTTTAATTGTCCAGAAGGCGAAATCCTGGGTGGGGTTGATGCGGAGACCGCTGACACCTTTTTGGGTAAAGGCGAAGTCTTTACTTTGCCAGAGTGGAACGTAAGGTACGTCTTTCGCCAGTAGGTCTTGAATATCCGCAAAAATCTTCTTGCGGGCTTCGGGGTTTTGCTCTTTTCGTTCTTGGGCAATCAGCTGGTTCATGCGATCGCTGTAATAAAAGGAACCCTGATTCTGGCTTGCGCCGTCTTCACAGCCGTTTGCCACCGATCCTTTCGGACACTCCAGAAATGGCTGAACATAGTTGTCAGGGTCGAGAAAGTCTGGATACCAATCCAGCAAGACGGTCTGATAAAGACCTTGGGAGACGCTTTTAAAGAAGGTGGCGGAGTCTACAGTATTGACTTCAAATTGCAGCGTTCCTCCCAGTTCTTGATCTGCCACTGCTTTGAGGGTACTGGCAGCGAGTCGGCGAGTCGGTGAAGTCGAGGGATACCAAATTTGCAGCTTCAAGGGATTGGTAGGAGAGTATCCCGCTTGCTGCAACAGTTGTTTTGCTTTTTCGGTATTGCCGTCCCCGTATTGGTCTTTAAATACTGGCTTGTAGACATCAAAGGTAGTGGGCACCATGCTGTAGAGAGGTTCGGCTTGATTTTTGAGCGATCGCTCATTCACCAAAGGTCGGTTGACGATGGATGCGATCGCACCGCGCACGACTGGGTTATCTAGCGGCTTACTCTTGGTGTTCAGCACCAGAAAGCTAGCAGCACTCCCCTGAGACTCGATCGCTTGCCAGCTCCCTTTGGTCGCCCCATCTTTCAAGCTGGCAATCTGGTCGGGATCGAGGGATAGGTAGGCGACATCCACGCCTCCCGTGCGAAATGCGTTAAACAAGTTGGCTGAATTACTCAGCACTTGCACGTCAATTCCTTTATTTACTGGTTTCTCGCCCCAGTATTGGTCAAAAACATCCAATCGCTGCGACTCACTGCTAAACTGAGCCAACTTGTAAGGGCCAGTACCCACAAATGTGTTTGGCTTGAACTTTCCAGCGCCAATTTCATAAGCTTTCGGTGAAACCGCAGCGGCACCGGAAAATGCCAGCAGGGCGGGAAAAGCAGCAAACTGCTTTTTCAGCTTAATCGTTAACTCATAGTCGCCAGTTGCCTTCACTGAGTCCACCGCATCGCCGAGAAGAAATGACGGCTTTCCTTTATTTTCGATAAAGCGTTGCAGGGAAAATTCCATCGCTTTGGCGTTAAAAGGAGTGCCATCATGGAAGACGACGCCCTGACGCACAGGAATGGTGTAAGTTAACCCGTCTGGACTCACTTTCGGCATTGCCGTCGCCAGTTGCGGCTTGAGTTGGGTGCTTCCCAATTCGTAGGTATACAGGCGATCGCTCAGGTTATAGAGCAAGTAGACGGCTGCTAGCTCGTAATTATCTGCCGGGTCCATCGTCCGTGGCTTCTGGGTGGTACCGATGGTAATCCGACCCGAATTGGCACCACCAGGACTGGGAGAAGTCGCTGAATCAGACGCCGGTCGCTTCCCACAGCTGATCGCGAGAAAACAACAAAGACAAAACAGACAAAAGAATTGTCCGATGAACCGCCACCGATGAATAGACAGGCGTCCCCACTTCATAAATTAACTATGCGCTCTTTCAAATCGACTTAGATATCTCATTAAAGCCGATTAAACTGAAAGCTGAGTGTTGACGCCGGAAGTGCTAGATCGAAAAAGTGCTAGATCGAAAAATACAGCGGGAAAGATTTCGCATCCTTTGGTTTGACGAATACTCGCTGTTGCGGCTCTAGCTCTAACTGGTCGAACCGCTCTCGCGTGATATGTGCCGTGACGACCTGACCATCGTCTAAGATTAATTCTGCCTGAATTTCCCAGCCGAGATGAATCAAGCGGTTTACTCGTGCCGGTACGGAGCTGCCGTTGGGGTTCGTGTCTACGACGACATCATGGGGACGCAGGAAAATCTCTGCTTGGGTCGAATCAAACCCGTTTGCCTCGAAAATGCGGGAAGTGCTGGGCAACACATTCACCGGGCCGATGAAACTCATGACAAACGGCGTCGTTGGGTGATCGTAAATCTGAGCGGGTGTGCCGATTTGTTCGACTCTGCCTTTGTTCATCACCACAATTTCATCGGAAACTTCCATCGCTTCTTCTTGGTCGTGGGTGACGAACACGGTGGTGACGTGGACTTCATCGTGCAGGCGTCGCAACCAAGCCCGCAAATCCTTACGCACTTTGGCGTCTAAGGCTCCAAAGGGTTCATCTAGCAGCAATACTTGGGGTTGAACTGCTAGCGCTCTGGCTAAGGCAACTCGTTGTCGCTGACCGCCGGAGAGTTGGGAAGGGTAGCGATCGCCTAGTCCGCTTAGTTGCACTAACTCCAGCAATTCTTCTACCCGCGCCTTTACTTTGCCTTTGGGAGTTTTTTGAATCTCTAAGCCAAAGGCAATATTTTTGCGGACGGTGAGGTGTTTAAATAGAGCATAGTGTTGGAATACAAACCCGATGTTGCGGTCTTGAACGCTCTGATGAGTAGCATCTTGACCAGTCAACCAGATTTTCCCGCTATCTGGCATTTCTAGACCGGCGATCAGTCGCAGCAGTGTAGATTTACCAGAACCCGAAGGTCCTAAAAGCGCGACCAGGGAGCCTGATTGAATTTCTAAGTTGACTTCGTCAACGGCTTTAAAACTGCCGAACTCTTTAGAGACGTTTTCAACAACAATGCCCACTACTTTCGACCCCTAGACAAAAATATTTTTAAGCTATCCTATCTGGGTTTTTATTGACCCATCAAAGTCAGGATAAACTAATCTCCAGTTTATCGATGAGATTAACGTACATATATACCATACCTAAAATCTATTTGCATTAATTGAGATTTGCTAGAAACCTGGGGTCAATAAAACTCGCAGGCAAAATGAGAACAGTTAGATTTTGCCTGCTCTCCCTCACAGCATTCTTAAATTAAGTTGAAGTCGGGGGGTAACAAAAAGAAGGATGAATGTTTTAGCCTCCGCAACTCCCGCAATCTGCGACTCCACAATCTATCCCAGAACCACAATCTGCGACTCCACAATCTAAGGAAGCAAAATCCATTTCCGAGAAACAATCTAGCGCTTCACAGCTCAGCTCTGAGACACCTGAGACACAATCTACAGCACCATAATCATCACAATTGCAGCCCCAGTTTCTATGTCTGCGTTCGCGCTTGGAGCGATCGCTATCAGCTTGACTGCTATACCTGGCTTGCAAAATTTGGTTTGCGATTTTACAAGCTCGGAATCGTTGGCGCACCGTGGCGATCGCCGCTACCAAACCCTGTTGTGCAATCATGCGCTTGGCGTACTGCGAGCAAGATTCCCCCTTGTAAAGCAATCGATGAGCGCAAGAAAACCCTTTGCGGGGTGAAATGTGCCTCTGATAGCCGCCGATAGAAGCGATCGCGATTTGCCGAATTGCAGAATCGAGGGAAGGAGCATTCATAGAGTTGGAGCAAAAATCTCTGGAGTGATTGGGAGTAGCTACAACCCCAGGAACCGCGATTTAGTTTTCAATGTGTTAAGCTCTGTTGCAATTCAGTCACAACCTGCACGATCCTGCTGGGACAACCGAAAAGTCCGTGATACCATCTCACCTTGTAGCCGTAAGAGAATCGGGAGAATAGCTTTGGTACTACGGGTTGCTGTTGTGGGATCGGGTCCGGCGGGTTCCTCTGCTGCCGAAACGCTAGCAAAAGCTGGAATTGAGACTTACCTGTTTGAGCGCAAGCTAGACAACGCAAAGCCTTGTGGCGGGGCAATTCCGCTATGCATGGTGAGCGAGTTTGACCTACCGCCTGAGATTATTGACCGGCGGGTTAGAAAAATGAAGATGATCTCACCTTCCAACATTGAGGTAGATATCAACATTGAAAAAGAACATGAATATATCGGTATGTGTCGCCGCGAGGTATTGGATGGATACCTACGCGATCGCGCAGCTAAATTGGGTGCAAATTTAATTAACGGCACTGTTTATAAACTCGATATTCCCACGGGCAATACTGACCCTTACACCTTGCACTACGCCGATCACTCGAACGGTAGCGCTGAAGGGGAGATGAAAACCCTGAAAGTCGATCTGGTGATTGGGGCAGATGGGGCGAATTCCCGCGTTGCGAAGGCAATTGACGCCGGGGATTACAATTATGCGATCGCCTTCCAAGAGCGCATTCGCCTGCCAGAAGACAAAATGGCTTATTACAACGACCTGGCAGAAATGTACGTCGGGAACGATGTTTCCACCGATTTCTACGCCTGGGTATTCCCCAAATACGACCACGTCGCCGTCGGCACCGGCACCATGAAGGTGAACAAAGCCGACATCAAAAATCTGCAAGCAGGCATCCGCAAGCGTGCCGCTAGAAAACTCGCAGGCGGCGAAATCATCAAAGTAGAAGCTCACCCAATTCCAGAGCATCCCAGACCCCGCCGCGTTGTCGGTCGCGTTGCTCTAGTGGGAGACGCCGCCGGAACGGTTACGAAGTCTTCTGGAGAGGGAATTTACTTTGCCGCTAAGTCGGCGCGGATGTGTGCAGAAACCATTGTCGAAACCTCCAACGGTGGCACCCGCATCCCCACAGAAGCCGACCTGAAGCTGTACCTGAAGCGTTGGGATAAGAAATACGGCATCACCTACAAGGTGCTGGACATTCTGCAAACTGTCTTCTATCGCTCTGATGCCACTCGCGAAGCCTTTGTGGAAATGTGCGCCGACAAAGATGTGCAGAAGCTTACCTTCGATAGCTACCTGTACAAAACAGTCGTTCCGGCAAATCCCTTGATTCAGATGAAAATTACTGCCAAAACGATTGGTAGCTTGTTGCGGGGTAACGCGCTAGCTCCTTAGTGGTTTCTATCGGTAAGCAGAATTTGAAAAGCAAAAAAACCTAGAACATTAACAAATGGTTTTTCAGCCAGCGTTGGATCTTAAGAATCCAACGCTGGTTTTTTTATCCTCGTAATATTCAGATAGCGCTCCTCTGAGAGTTTTGATTGACGACAGAAGAAGACCGACCGCTACTTGAACTTAGAACAGTCACAACTAAACTTAGTAAGCGACTTAGTAAGCGAACGATTGATAAACCTCAACCTCGGATTTATCGTTTACGGATTCCACAATCGGATTAAAACGCAACAAGTAACGGGCGCGTTCGGAGAGTGTATCTAGGGTTGCACGCGGAATATTAATCGATACCTCAGGACGAAACATCCAGCGGCGACTATAGCCAATTACAACCATCGGACGCGGTGTTTCTGTGTAGTTAGGAGTGCCCCGGTGCAGACCCCGAACATCCCGGATCATCACATCACCCAGTTGCATTGTGACAGGTTCTAACTTGGCTTCTCCAGACTCCATGCGGCGCAGTCCTTCCTCTTTGGAAATCATGTGCGTACTGCGCGTAATCTCCATTGGCCCGTTTTCCAGAGTGATATCTACGAGTGGAAAGTTGACAGCTAACTGGAATGGCGGCGTTTCTGTACCCATTTCGGGGAAAAGTGGCGGCGCATCTCGATGCACGTCTTGATATTCAGACCCCAGCAAAGGTGTGTCAGTTGCTAGTTGGCACATCACTGCATCTTTGCCTACTAATAACTCTACAAGTGCCAGAATATCGTCATCTTCGTAAATACTAGGATCGGCAAAAGGAGCCGTGAAAGGAAGGGTTACATAATAGCGGGCTGAACCGCGATTGCGAAGCTTGCCTTCGCGGACAATATGATCTTCTAGCAAAGGCGTGAAAGCTTCACGCCAAGAATTAAGTGTTACCGGAGAAAAGTGATTGGGCAACACACAATAGCCATCGTTCAGAACCGCTTGGGCGAACGATTCGATTTGTTGGTGGTTATAGCGCTTTGTCATCATCTTTTGATTTTAGCGATTGAGTATAGCGAATGGCTGTAGTTTAAAGTTTTATTTATGATAATTAATAATCAATAATTAGGCGCTTTAAAACCTTGCACATGGAGGTGCAGCGTATCTTTTTATAAAATTAAGTTTTTTATGAATAAACCTATCAATAGAAATTAGAAAAATCTACTCATCTACTATTTTTCTAAACATCTCTTCTCCTCGAATTGCGCTAAAAGCTTCATCGGTTTTAGCAATCTCTTTATACATAGGCTCAATATCAATTGCCCATTGTAAGTTTCCGACTGCTAGATTGAGGCGGTATTGCATTGCATAGCAGCGAGCATTGTTATATCGAGCTTCCGAAAAGTTTGGTTCAATTTTAACCGCTAAGTTGTAAGATTGATTTGCCTCTAAATATCGACCTTCAGAAAAGCAAGAGTTGCCTAAAATCAAGTAATCATTGGCATTTAAATCAAGATTTTGATTGACAGATTCTGTTTCTGTCACTCTTTGCTCAGACACTGCATCGTTTGTTTGGGCTACAGGCTCCGATAGGGTATCGGAAAGCAGTTCATGATTGTGATAAGAATGCTCAAAGTTAGAGGTTTCAATTTCTCTATCTATAACGGTCGGAATTTTAACAGCTTGTGCGTACCTAAATTTTGCAATTTCTTGTTGTACACTTTCTTTCTGTTCTTTTAAGTCTTCTAATATAATCTGAGCTTGGGTTAAAATTGTATTTAATTGACTTAAAGTATCCGTTTCCAAAAAATTAGCTTCTTGCGGTAAAGCAGATTGTTCTAATTTTAAATTAGCCTTAGCGGTCTCTTCTATTTGTCTAATAAGTTGTTCTTGTAGCTGCGTGAATTCCTTTTGAGCATCTGAAATTATTTGATTTGTCATACTGCGACGAAGCAGAACCACACTAACAGCGATCGCAATCGGAAACAGCGTCAGAACAAGTACCAAAGTATTGAGCAGCGTGGTGATGCGGCTAAAGGCTCGGTCAACTTCAGCTTGGACGCGATCGCGTATTTCTTTCTCTTGCCGCAGTCGTTCTAGTTCCTCTCGTTCTTGATTTGACAAGGTTGGAGGTGAATTAGGCTGGGGTTGGGCAGTGGTAGCAACGGCAGATACTAGCAGGGAAGAAAGCGCCAGTGCAGGAAGCGCAAGCTTTGCGATCGCAACCAGATTGGGAATTTTCATTTTTCATCCTGTTAGCTTTCAGTCTTAGTATTCCCAATCCGAGCCAAAACTATCAGCCGATGTGCATTTAAATTGTAGATTAGTCGCAGAGGGTTGGAAATGGGGAATGGGTAAAGACTTTTTGAGTGATAACCCTTGGCTTCGCTCAATGCCAGGGGTTTGAATTTTGAATTAAAGAATGCTCTTATCACTCAAAACTCAGACGCGATTTATCGCGTCTCTACAACTCAAAACGCTAATTTCCCCTTCCCAGTCCCAACCCATCGCCACATCTGAAATGTAAAGGTAGGACGATCGCTTTTAAACCACCTGATAAATAAAGCTGAGTGTTGCCCAGCTTCGCACATCTAGGGCGTAGGAGTCAGAAGAGACAGCAATCGTTTCGGTAGAGACTGAAGCGAGCGCTTCGGTTTCCCCTTCATGCCGCTTCCCTAACGTACTCGCCTGATGCAAGTCTTGCAGCACCGCCTGCGCCACATTCAGCGGCTTAAACAACTCGCCCACTCCCTCTCCCTTCAACCCGCGAATTGATGCTACAGCCGCCATCGTCTGGGTAAAGGGTGCCGAGGAGCAAATTAGAAGAGTTTCTTCTAACCCACTAGGACCGTGAATCGTCAATTCAAAAGAGCCAGAAGGTTGTGGCACGATCAGGGTAGCACCCGCCTCGACGACCAGCTCTTTGATCGTTGGTTTCGCATCCGGACTGTCCCCGATTTGGGGAAATTGCAACGGATAGAGAGCAACACCAGCACCGCCGCTATCAACGCCGATAAGCATCAAATAGATCGGGCGATCGCTATAATTTTGAACTCGGTACTGGATGCGGCTACCGATGGGGATGGCGGGGATGCCTCCCTCAGAAGTAATTTTTGAGTTGTCGAGACGCGATGACTCGCTTCTGGAATTAGAATCCACAACGGCGTCCCCTGTCATCCGCAGCGTTTCTCGGTTTAGCAGCACCTTTTGGTTGGGATAAATCATCTCCAACGTTGCTCTCACTCCCAAGCGGGAAGACCCTTCATTGATCGTCAGACGCAATAATTTCGCTGTCAGCAACATTTTCAGTTTGGGCACTAACCGATTCACAGCCGCCTTCACCGCCTCACCCGATTCCCCAACGGTATTGGGAATCAAATCCCGACCGAGAGAAAATAACCCATATCCCCCCTGATAATCGGGTGTCTGCGCCTTGCCAAACAAATAATCGGCGGGTTGCTCTCCTGCCGTTACCACGGATGATACAGAGCGAACGCTGGCAAAAGCACTGGTAGCATCCACCCGTTCAATTCGCTCCAGTCCGGCATCTAAGGCAATTGTCAAACCTATATTTTTGGGCAACACCCGGACGGATTCGTGAACCAGTTGCCCCACTTGGAGGCTAGAGAGGCTAGAAGTGTCTGTGCTGCCGATAACTCGCGCCTTGGCGGTGAGACCCTCCTTGGAACGAATGTGTAGTTGCAGTTGGGTCGGAACTGATGAAACTTCACCTGTCACGTTGCTGTCTGGAGTCTGAGCTTCCGAGATGGGTAGGGAAGCACTCAGCTGAGAATTCACTCCGTAGTATTCCAAAACGGGTGCAGGTAATCCTGCTAGCCACAGATGTACCGTTTTACCGCCCTCTTCCACCGCTGTAACGACGCCATCCGCACCGATACTAATTTCCGGCTGATAGGGTAACAAGGAAGGCTGGTTACTTTTTTGACCGCTCAACTGGGGTTGTTGCTCTTTCCCCGCCAGCTGCTCGACGACCCCAGCTGCTCGACTGAAAGTGACTTGAACCGTAGTGGGAGGAGTCGCCTGCCAGAGATGTTGCGTCAGGGCATAGGTGAACAATCCAGCGCTGAAACCGCCCCAAGGAGCCTCTGCCGCCAGTTGACTGGGGCCAGCCGCTGCCAGCACGATTCCTGGCATTTGACCGGGTTGGTGCTGCTTATTGAGCTGTTCCCGCGAAGATTTGAGACGCCGCAGGAGTTGTTCCTGAAAAGCGAGTTCTTGGTCGCTCGCTTGCTCTGCTAGCGATTTTAGGGCAGAACGAATCCGCAAGTTCCCTTGGAGGGCTGTATCGGCGTCAGTATAGCTGGTATCCAGTACTGTTGTGACTTGGTCTGTGGGAAGCGATCGCAACAGCAACAGCAGTGTCTCTTCCAACAAATCATTCGCCGGTGCCCCTTTCGTCAGCAGCACTCCATCTACTGGCACTAAACTGTTTTGAGTGTTGATTTGAGTGTTCAAGACGGTAGGCGCTAGCTGTGCAGCCGCAACGCTTTCCCCTTCCTCAAGGGTAGACTCAGGACTGAGCGAGGATTCATCAGCACCCAAAGTCCTCAGTCCATTCTCCTCAGCCCTAGTTCTGACACGGCTACCGCAGCCGCTGAAGTGGAACAAGACAACATCTCCCGCCGCCGCCTGCTCTGTGAGATGCTCCAGAAAAGCAGTTTCAATATTCTGCCGCGTTGCTTGGCTATCTGTCAGCGTCAGAATATCGCTAGGGTGAAAACCAAAGCGATGAATCAAAAGTTCCCGTTGCAGTTCTACATCTGTGACACAACCTTGGAGAGACGGAAGCGATCGCGTCTCTGTCCCACGCGGGTACTGATTAATTCCTACCAGTAGCGCTAACTTCCGCCCACTCGGTTGTGCCAGCGCCTGATAATAGCGATCTAGCAGAGGCACCGCAAAGCTTCGATTTCCCAGTAGAGATAGGGCCGTTTCGCTTACGCCCAGCGCCGCTAGCGCCAACCCCGCCCGTTGCAGAAAACTTCGCCGATTCAATCCCATATCAGCCATTAGCCATTAGCCAGTACTCGATCAGCCTATCAGGGGCTAGGCTTGAGAGAATAGAAAGAATGGCAAATTTTCAAATTTAAGTTGCCTCCCCTCTCAAATTTCAAATTTGAAACTTGCAATCTTAAATTTGCTTGCTTCCTCCGGCACCTGCATCGCCCTTGCCAATTCTGCCGCAACTTCTGGACGAGAAAACTCTGGTGGTGGCAATTCACCCCGACGTAGCATTTCTCGCACCTTCGTTCCCGATAGATGAATGCGTTCAGCGGGAGTGCTGGGACTCGTCTTTGTCGTCGCCATTGTCTGCGTGCGCGTGCAGTAGAAGGCGTGTTCAAACTTCATCGGCGTGATGCCCAATTCACCCGGCTCAAACTCATCAAAAATGTGCTGAGCATCGTAAGTTCCATAATAATCGCCGACACCCGCATGGTCGCGTCCAACGATGAAGTGCGTACAGCCGTAATTCTTGCGAAGCAGGGCATGGAAAATTGCCTCTCTAGGGCCAGCGTAGCGCATCGCAGCGGGATTAATTGCCAAAATTACCCGGTCTTGGGGGTAGTAGTGTTCCAGCATAATCTCGTAGCAGCGCATCCGAATCTCTGCCGAGATGTCATCATCTTTAGTGACTCCCACTAAGGGATGCAAGAACAAGCCATCTACGGTTTCTAAAGCGCACTTTTGGATATATTCATGCGCCCGGTGGATGGGGTTGCGAGTTTGGAAGCCGACAATCGTTTTCCATCCCCTTTCTTTGAACATGGCGCGAGATTGAGCGGGATCGATCTGGTAATTTGGGAATAAAGGATGAGAGTCGCGTTGCAACAGCCAAACTGAACCCGCGAGATTAATTTCCCCTTGCTTGTAGACAACCTTAACGCCTGGGTGCTTTTCATCATGGGTACGATAAACATTCACCGCCTCGCGGGTTTTGTCGTAGCGATACTTTTGTGTGAGTTCCATGACACCCACAAATCTACCAGTCGGGTCATCCAGACGCACCAAACCGCCTTCTTTGAGATTCGCCGCAATCGACTCATCCACCGAAAGCGTGACGGGAATTGCCCACGGTAGCCCATTGGCAAGCCGCATTTCAGTCACTACACGATCGTAGTCTGCTTGTTCCATAAAGCCAGTCAGCGGGCTAAATCCACCAATGGCAATCAGTTCTAGATCCGATGTTGCCCGTTCGTCGAGTTGCACTCTGGGCAGAAAGTCGGCTTTATCGAGAAATACTTGTCGTTGTTCTGGTGTAGCGATGCGATTAATTAGCTGACCGCCGTGAGGTGCTATGCCGTCTGGACGCTGACTCATATCGAATTGTTAATTTTAGCTGCAAAAAACATCGTACCAATATATAGAACCGGACGGTGAAAAACCTAACCCCCCAGTTCCCTTCTCTTGGGGTTGAAGAGGAGCGATTTTTCAACTAATGTGTTTGCGCTCATTATGCGATCGCTTCCCATTCATCCCAGGTAACTTGAAACTCTTTATAGACTTGTTCCATCGCTAACTCCTCTGTTTCAAAGTAACCTTCTTCGGAAGCTCCCCACTCCTGCGATATTTGAAAGAGATAGAAACCAGAGTCAGGTATGTATTGCACAATTCTAATTTCTTGAGGTGGAGATAGCTCTATTTTTTCCCCATTTACATAGCGATACCGACGCACGACTCTGGTAGATGTATGTTGCGAACTTAGAAACACACGATGCTTTAAGATGGGCAATCGTTGTTTGAATAATTCGAGTAGCTCAAAAAAAACATCTAGAGCTTTGGCTTCGTCTCCAACTTCTTGCAAAATAATGTTATTCCATCCTGCTGTTGATGATTCCCAATTGTAATATCTAGCAATCCAATCATGAAATTGTCCAAACGGAGGAATTTCTTCTAAAATAGCAACATTATTTGTTTGCCTAGCAAAATAGTACCCGGAAATAAATGCCTTTAATAAGGTAATAGACTTCTTTCCCAAGTACATACCAGGTCTAGGTTTTATTCTTTCCAAAAGCTCATAGATAAGCATTTTTGAAGGGATATAAAGGTACCAGACAGTATCTTGCTTTACCTAGAAACAGGACAGAAATTTGAATTCAACCGTTTTCAAGAGTCGATGCAGGAAATGTATAACATTACGGCACGGATAGGATAATATAATTAGCTTCTATTCTGCGGCTGCAAGAGATGCCTCGGATAACTTTTTGGTGCTGTTTGAATAGTTTTAGAATCTGTAATGGCTTCACTTATCCAGTTTTAATCAGAAAAAAGTCTAAATTAAATTCATGATTTTCCCACAAAATTACCTCTGTAGCTAATTAAATATGGATAAAAAAGAGGCAAAAGACTTTACCTTTGCCTCTAAATAAATTATCTATTTCTTGCGGAGGACGCTAAGTATAATTCCCTTTGCGTATCTTGGCGAGCCTTTGAGTTTCTAATTACTCAAACCTGTCGATGATGCCACCGCCGAGTACAATGTCTCCATCGTACAAAACCGCAGCTTGTCCAGGGGTAATCCCGAACTGAGGTTCATCGAAGACAAGCTTGATTCGCGAATCTTCCAGGGGAATTACGGTGACTGGTACTGCCTTTGAACGATAGCGGACTTGCACTTCGGCACGGATTGGACTGGTGGGTTCTGGGATAGAAACCCAGTTTAACCGCGCTGCGGTGCATTCAGGCTTATGAGTGCTAGCGCGATCGCCTACAATCACTCGATTCCGTACCGCATCCAACGCCACCACATACAGCGGTTCCGCCGCCGCAACACCAATTCCCTTCCGCTGTCCAATGGTGTAGTGATGGATACCCGTATGCTGACCTAAGACCTTCCCGGACTGGTCAACAATGTCACCCGTTTGCTGAGAAATGTACTTGTCTAGAAACGTTTGCATGGAACCGTGGGATTCAACCAAACACAAATCCATACTTTCTGGCTTATCAGCGGTTTTTAAGCCGAATTCTGCGGCGATACGCCGAGTTTCTGTCTTGTGTAGTTCTCCCAACGGAAACATCGATCCCGCTAGCATTTCTTGGCTCAAATCGTACAAAAAGTACGACTGATCCTTAGATAAATCTACAGCCCGACGCAGCTGATAACGTCCGGTTTCTGCGTCATACCCGATCCGCGCATAATGACCCGTGGCAATTTTATCAATCCCCAACTCTTCAGAGGCATAGCGCAGCATCGGGCCAAATTTCACCGCCTTATTACACTGAGAACAAGGCAACGGAGTAATCCCCGATTCGTATCCCGCAACTAGGTAATCGACAATATTTTCCTGAAAAACATCCCGGCTATCAACAATGTGATGGGGAATGCTCAACTGTTCGCAAAGAGAAGCCGCATCGACCATTCCCTCAGAACAGCATTGACCTTTACCCTTCATTAGCCAGAGGGTAAGACCAACAACTTCATATCCTTGATGATGGAGGGTGGCAGCTGCGACGGAACTATCAACTCCACCGGAGAGGCCGACGACGACTTTATTCATAGAACGAAAAAGTGAATTACTGAATTATCAGTTTTTTCTTTTCTAGACTAACACTTTGATAATCGTCATTCGTCTAGAGTGATTAGTCCTTTGTCTGTAGGCGTTATCAAGTTAGAACGTTCCAACCTGACAATATTCCAACGTTTTAATCACTAATGATGAAGGACTGATGACTAATTATGCTAGATTGACTACAAATTTTGTCCGCACAATTCCTGGAAGATCGCCGAGGAGAGCTGATTTTAAATGAGGAGCAATCAGCAGCGTTTACTCACTCATGGCAACAGAGAAAGAAAAACCTGTTGGCTGTTGTCCCTTGCCTCGTGCTTGTTCTGGGGTGGATATTTGCTCATTCCACACCCGATTCCAGCAGCAGCCAGACCTCTCCCTACACCACCTGATGTGCTTCCTGGCTTACCTACATCACCAAATACTCCGCCAGCGTTTCCTCAAGATACTTTGCCCTCGATTTCACCGAATCCTTCGGGCAGGCGTGAGATTGAATTTCAGGCACCACCACCAATTACACCTAGCAAAAGGACACCTAGCAGAAGTAGAGATGAGAATTCTCCCCCGGTGCGTCGGAATTCTCGTCTCTTTGGGGTTTTTATTAATGGGGATAGCCCTCTGTTGTTAGCCCAAGTCCGAAAAATAGAACCCGAAGCTTTTGTGCGGTACGGCGGGGGTGTAATCCAAGCGGGAGTATTTGCTGATGAAGTTAAAGCCCAGCAGCGGATTCGGGATTTGGAAGAATGGGGCATTCGGGCGAAAATTAGCGCTTATTCTGAGGAGAATTTTGATGCTGATGCAGAGAATTTCGATTCTCGTCCAGTCACTCGTAGGGATGAAGTGGAGGAAGTTACCTATTTCGTTGTGATTCCAGGGAGTCAGGAGTATTTACCTGACATTGCTGCCCACATGATCCGGCTGGGGTTCCCCAAGGATGAGGTGTTTCAAAGAGAAGTACCACGCGGACCCCACGTTGCGGTCGGCCCTTTTGAGAATCAGTCACAAGCAGAACGCTGGAGTCGCTTTCTTCGCTCTAATGGTATGGATGCGCGGGTGGTTTATTTTGGTCAATAGCGTGCCCCTGCTGTAGGGGCGGGGAGACTTTGCCCATGCTCATGCTGAGTAAGATAAAACTTAGAACTCACAGGAATCAGCACTGAAATTGGCACAGATGCAACAAAGGCAGGAAAAGATTCAGCAAATGGTGGTGACTGCCCAGCAGATGCGCGAGATTGAAGGGCGTATCTTTACTGCTGGAATGCCGGTGGCGGCTTTGATGGAAAAGGTGGGGGGACTGATTGCTAGTCGAGTTCAAGCGCTTTATCCTTGTTTCCCCCCCTCATTCCCCCCATTGACGGGGGGAGGTAAGAAGGGACTGCGTGTAGGCGTTTTGGTAGGGCCAGGTCACAATGGGGGCGATGGGTTGGTGGTCGCCCGTGAGTTGCATTTTCAGGGTTATGAAGTTGTTATCTATCGTCCAATTGCCAAGCTGAAAGAATTAACTTCGCAACACGCCCAGTATGCTGAGAGTTTGGGCATTCCCTGTTTTGAGGAGATTGAGCCGCTACAAGAATGCGATCTCATTATTGATGGTTTGTTTGGGTTTGGGTTGGAAAGAGCGATCGCAGAACCGATATTTTCTGCGATTCATCAACTTAATCAGTGGTCTAAGCCAGTCATTAGTATCGATTTGCCTTCCGGTTTGCACACCGATACTGGGGAAGTTCTGGGAACGGCGGTTCGTGCAACTTACACGTTTTGCTTGGGCTTGTGGAAATTAGCATTTCTGCAAGATCGAGCCTTGGAATCTGTTGGAAAAGCCGAACTGATTGATTTTGGTATCCCGGTGGCGGATATCTCGGCGGTACTGGGTGAGACGCCCGACATTCAGCGGGTGACACCGGAAGTTGCGATCGCGCATCTTCCGATTCCTCGCGCCGCCGTGACTCACAAGTATAAACAAGGACATCTGCTGTTAATTTGCGGTTCTCGCAAGTATGCTGGAGGCGCGATTTTAACGGGACTGGGAGCGAGAGCCAGTGGCGTCGGGATGCTCTCAATTGCGGTGCCAGAATCGCTGAAACCTTTGCTGGTGGCTCAGTTGCCAGAAGCGCTGATTATCGGTTGTCCGGAGACAGAGACAGGTGCGATCGCATCTTTGCCAGAAGAAATTGATTTGAGTTCCTATAATGCGATCGCTTGTGGTCCCGGTTTGACAAAAGATGCCACGTCAGTCGTGGAAAAAGTATTAGAAAGCGATTTGCCGATTGTTTTAGACGCTGATGGCTTGAATATCCTCGCCCAATTAAACCCGATACCGACTCTCTCTAAACGACAAGCACCCACTGTTCTCACCCCTCATACAGGTGAGTTTAAGCGTTTGTTTCCAGATGCACCCGATGCCACGAAAGACCGGGTAAGTGCCGTTCGGGAAGCATCCCAGCAGAGTGGGGCAGTGGTACTCCTGAAGGGGGCAAGGACTGCGATCTGCCATCCTGGCGGCTCAGTATGGATTGTTCCCGAAAGCACTCCCGCTTTAGCCCGTGGCGGTAGTGGAGATGTGCTAACGGGGCTAATGGGTGGATTGGTCGCAACGGCATCTCAGCAAGAGTTACCCATCGCAGAGATGGTGCAAAGTGCGGCTTGGTGGCACGCTCAAGCCGGAATTTTGGCAGCCGAGGAGCGGACTGAGTTAGGAGTTGATGCGTATACTTTGACTCAGTATTTGATGGCAGTTGTGCATAGAGCTTACGGCACTGCGATCGCCACGGCGTTCTAGTATTCTTGGCAACAGAAGGAAACAGCCCGAAATTTAGCCGTATCGCAACGGTATTGCTTTTAGCAAATGGCTTGTTGTCACTGCAATTCTTCTCTGTTATCAGCCGAATTTAGTTGAAAATATTGTCGGGTGGTTGTGGGAAATGATGATGGAAGATTAGAGAAATCGCCGTTGTTTTTTATGAAGCGCTTGGAAGGCGATCGCTTTCTCCTTACTCTTCTCCTAACGTCAGCAAACCTGCTTTTCTATCTACTACTAACCGCCGATTTTCTAGCCAGGGTAAACCCAGTAAAACCTCGGTAATTTCTTCACCCCCTAAAACGGGAATAGTAAACTCTTTACCCTCCATAACAACAGTTCCTCGATAAAGATTAAACGTTGCCTCTCCCCTTGCTGTCTGCATTTGCTCTTTCTTGACAAATGACCATCCCAAACTCTCTACATCTTGGATATTCATTACCAACCAGTCAGTGAATCCGGTGTCTAGCAACGCATTCACTGTAACTAATGAACCATCATCCGCGATTAAGTCAATCTCAAAAAATAGCTCGCCCTTCTCGCCAAAATAGCCTTGGATCATATTCTGCCGCAAGTCCCGGTTTCATTCAGGCGCATTGCCATCAGCACTGCTGTAGGGTGCTTCTGCTGGGCTTTTTGGAAACTGACTTCTTCATCGGGGTCAATGAAATAGTCTCCGCTTTCTGGCTCAATATGTATGAACCAGTCGTAATGCTCCGCGACTAATTCCGGGTAAACTTGGTTAAAAATTTCCCGACATCGCTTACCAAATGCTTCATCCTCAGCCTTGCGTTTTGCTATCTCTTCTGGAGAAAGCGGGGGGCGATCGGGAAAAATTCGGCTGCCACGCGGTACTCGTCTGTGGGTTTTCTGGGTCATGATTACCGTTCCGTAGTCGTGTAACTATTTAATAGTATATCTTTATGTAGGTGTGGCGATTTAATGGGCGCGATCGCTTAATTTCAATTATTTAAAATCGACAAGATTATGGAAGCGATCGCATTTTAAAATAACTGAAACGGATTAGTAATAAAAAAGTGATTATTCTCGTCATGGGCGTATCTGGTAGCGGCAAATCTACCGTCGCCCAGCTACTCGCACAAGAACTAAACTGGGGCTTCAGCGACGCCGACTGCTTCCACTCAACCGCTAATATTGAAAAGATGAGCCGAGGCATTCCCCTGACCGATGCCGACCGAATGCCGTGGCTGCAAGCAATGCAACACGCCATCGACCAATGGCTACAGGAAGGCAAGAATCGGGTACTAGCGTGTTCTGCCTTAAAAGAATCCTATCGTCAGATGCTGTGGCGAGATCCACAACAGATGCGCCTCGTTTATCTCAAAGGGAGTTTTGAGGCGATCGCGCAGCGGCTGGAGGAGCGTCAAAGTCACTTTATGACCAAAACACTCCTGCAAAGCCAGTTTGACACCCTTGAGGAACCACAGAATGCCCTCTGGGTGGACGTTTCCGAGCCGCTGGACGTAATTGTGCAGCAGATTCGCAGGCGTCTAGAAATCTAAAGCGAGCGATCGCAAATGATTCCAACTCCGCTGTCTTGTCACAGGCAATCCCTAAAATCTCAAACCCACACCACCCTGGACTGAAACAGCAGTACCGCCGCCATCGCGGTAGGCATCAAAAGCAATAATCGCATTGCCAAACAGAACAGCATTGCTGTTGGGAACGACGTAATCAATCCCCGGTTGGATCGCAAAACTGGTTTTATCCCCCACCGGCGAAGGCGTCCGATTCCCACTGCCAAAAGCAACGCCTGCACCCACATAGACATCTGTTTGCCAGTTGAGGGGGATATCATAGGAAATCGTTGGCACAACCGCGGGACTCGCCCCAATTAGCGCTTGTGCCCTTAAGGAAAGGGGAGCTTGCAGGAGTTTGTAGCGTACAGCAACCACCCCACCGATTTGGCGACCTTCTCCAAAATCATTATCATTAATCCCCACCGTAGCACCAACACCCACATAGCTGCCGTATGCTGCTTGAGCCGATGCTGGCTGACAAAAAGCAAACCCTATCTTACCGGAAGCCGAATCGGTTACGGGAAGCAAAAAGTAAAACGCAAAAAATAAAAAGTAAAAAAGGCTTTTTTTTACCTTTTTCCTGTCACCTTCTAAGGCGACTCCTTCTTGCAGAAATAAATCCTTGAAACGCTCCATTTCCCCACTCCTCAGCGCCCATGAAGCAAAATGC
This sequence comes from Trichocoleus sp. DQ-A2, assembly GCF_039961915.1. NCBI lineage: Bacteria > Bacillati > Cyanobacteriota > Cyanophyceae > Leptolyngbyales > Trichocoleusaceae > Trichocoleus > Trichocoleus sp. DQ-A2. The sequence continues at coordinate 217,875 of NZ_JAMPKD010000007.1, read as the reverse complement.
TCCATGTTTGTGTCGATTGTATTCTAATTTATCCTGAATTTCCTCAGTACCAAATTATTCATAGCCAGAGATAAAAAACACCGCCCCAAGCTTTCTCGGAACGGTGTTTATTCTTTTGAAACGTTAGCGTTACAAACGATGACTCTGTTTCACATCTACTTGGTCGGCATCGGTGGCATAATCACCTTGTCAATCACATGAATGATGCCATTAGTGGCTTCAATGTTAGCCTGAGAGACATTGGCGTTGCCCACCATCACGCCATCGTTTCCAACCTTAACGGTGACTGGGCTGCCTTCAACTGTCGTCACTTCTCCAGATTTCAACTGGGAAGAACTCACTTTGCCGGGAATGACGTGGTAGGTCAAAATCTGAACCAGCATCGCTTTATTTTCTGGTTGCAGTAACTTTTCGACAGTGCCTTCGGGTAAAGCTGCAAATGCTGCATCAGTCGGTGCAAAAACCGTGAACGGTCCTTGTTGTTCCAGGGTTTCGGTCAAACCTGCGGCTTCCAAAGCAGCAGTCAGAATTTTGAATGAACCATTTTGGGCAGCAAGCGCAACCAAGTTGCTACTTGAAGGCATCGTCCCTTGTGTAGCAGCCGGGTCAGGACCTTCGCCGGGGGCTGGCATCATCCCTTCTGTGGCAGGGGGCTGAGTGCTGTTGCTGGGGGATTGCATCATCCCTTCTGTAGCAGGGGGCTGAGTGCTGTTGCTGGGGGATTGTATCATCCGGTCGGTAGAAGACGGCTTCGGCTGAGCGCCTTGGCTAGGGATAGCGGTAGGGGATGGTACAGTTCTTGGGGTTGACTGAGCGCTGCGATCGCGATTGTAGGGCGGCTTGCTGAAAACGTCTGATTGAAGAATTTCAGGGTTGGGATTCACCTGGGCACCAGCTGGCAGACCCATAAGGGTACTAGCACCGATAACTCCCATCAGGCTAGCCAGTTGTTTAATCAAACTGTTGCGTTTTTGATTGGTCATTGCTAAGGGTTTCCCTAAAAACTTAGACTTAGTTAAGTTCACATTTTGTTACATATGTTTACCTCTGCCTAAAGTGTGAGTTCCTCTGCCAACCGATGGGGAAACCGGGACAACACAGGGGGATTGAACAATCTAAGTAGCTAAATAGGCGAAAAGGTGCAACTTATTTCTTATTAAGAATGTCAGGGTTAGCTTTCTTCGTGGCGGCTTGTTAAGAGCTAGGGGTTACAAGGCGGCTGGTATGCTCTTCAGACTAAAAGGAGAATTTTGTTGCGATCGCGCCTACGTTTACCTACGCTCATCTAGGCAGAAACCATTCCTGTCTCGGAGCGATTCCGACTTTTCTCCCTCCTGCCTACTTTCTGTTAGGGGAGTAAAAAGTTCGCGCGTCTGACTAAATAAAGCTTTGTTCTCCGCTTTGCTGAGGCTAGCACCGCCCTCTCCACTGGGCGAGTTGAGTCATGATTGCCGTTTTTGGCTTCAACCGCCCTCAGTCAGCCAAAATTTATTGCAATCCGGTTAATTAACTGGAAATACTACTTCTTTATATATAAACAAACTTAAGCAATAGCTTCATTATCTATGCCTTTTGATTATACCCTCTGATAGAGGTGGACAATTAAGCCAGCTTGTTATTCTAATAACAACAAAAAGATAACAACATCAACAAAAAACATTAATAAGAACGGAGCAAAAAAATGGGAATTATTGCTTGGATTGTTTTAGGTCTGATTGCAGGTGCGATTGCTAAAGCCATTTATCCCGGTCATCAAGGCGGCGGTATTCTCGCCACAATGGTATTAGGTATTTTAGGTGCCCTGGTTGGTGGTTATTTAGGACAAGTTTTACTGGGGTCATCGGGAGGCGCAGCCTACGGAGCGTTGACAGTACCGAGTATTGCTTTTGCTGTTCTAGGTGCAATGGTTCTGCTATTCCTGTGGGGCTTGTTAACTCGCCAGAGAGCTTAATTAAGGGTTCCCTTTTATTACCATCTAGCATTTAGAAAGCACCCCAGCTTAGCCTGGGGTATTTTTATTGGGTCTATTTTGTGTTATAGCCGTCGTTATTTGGCTGCATTTAATAAAGCCGATTCGCTCATTTTTTATTAAAAAAATAAAGCCATTTGAACTCAACTTTTAATTTTGCAAAGTTGTAATTTTTCAAGCTGTATTTTTTATAAGCAAAAATAAGTAATTTAATAAGTACATCTGCCCAAAAACAATAATTTTTGCTTTTAGTTCCACCGATGCAAATAATAACAATAGTAGGCTAAAAGCGTTAGATTAACAGTGTTACTTAAAAATAGAAGGAGATAAAAAATGCTGGAGTTGTACCAATTTGAGCTATCCCACTACGCCGAAAAAGTGCGACTGCTGCTGGATTATAAAGGTCTGCCCTACCGCAAAATTGAGGTAACGCCAGGAGTGGGACAGGTAGAATTGTTCCGCATGTCTGGTCAACGACAGGTACCTGTCCTGAAGGATGGCAATACAGTAATTGCTGATTCGACAGCGATCGCTAAGTACCTCGACAAGCAATATCCCGACCGACCCCTAATCCCCGTTGACCCGAAACAAAAGGGACTGTGCTTACTGATTGAAGCCTGGGCAGATGAATCTATCGGTCTCAAAAGTCGTAAGGTGTTGTTTGGGGCACTCAGCCAAAATCAGAGCTTCCGCACCTCGATTTTACCCAGCAACACGCCAGATGCTCTCAAGACTCTCGTGGGGGCACTGCCTGGTGAAGTGCTGAATCTCCTGGGTCTTGGCGTCGGATACGGCCCCGATGCCGTACAAGCGGCGACAGAGGATCTTCAGCAAGACCTAGAGAGCCTATCCCTGCTACTATTGGAAAGCCCTTACTTAGTCGGCGACTATCCAACCTTGGCAGATTTTGCCGTCGCTGGGCTGAGTATGCTGATTAAATTTCCCTCTGGCCCCTATCTTGACCTTCCCGAAACCCTTAGAGGCAAAGGAATCCCTGGATTGGCTGACCGTAGCGCTTACGAGACATTTTTCAACTGGCGCGATCGCCTTTATGCCGATTATCGCAAACCCCTAAGTGCCAACACAACCGCCGGAGCCACAGGCTCAACGCCAACATCAATTGAGATAGATTAGGCAATCCATTTTAGATTTTAGATTTTGGATTGGTTGAAAAATCCAAAATCTAAGATTGAGCGAATAGTTAGGCTCCGAGAATTAGGGTAAACTTTGGATGCCTAAGTGTTCTGAAGCAACACTAAAAAGACTCCAGAAGCGATTATGGAAATGCCATTAGGGTCGGTAATTCAAGGCTCCCTCAGTCAGGGACTAGAAGTAAGACTACATCCCGATATTTCTGTAGAGGATATGCGGGTTGGCAAATTTCTGGTAGTCAAAGGTGCCCGTTCAGATTTCTTCTGTATGCTCACAGACGTTTCGCTGGGCACCTCCAGTCAGCGAATTGTTGCCAACCCTCCCAGTCCAGAGGACACTTTTTTGCAAGCGGTTCTAGCAGGGAGTGGCACCTATGGCACCATCAATCTGACGCCGATGTTAATGCTGACACGAGAAGCAACAAAGTCAGTAGGCGCTTATGTGGTGGGTGCCGAAAATCCTAACTCCAACGGCAAATCCAACGGTGCAACTCTGGGATCGTTTCAACTACAAAGCAGTGCTGATACTGAGATGGAGTTGATGCCCGTTAAGACAATTCCCAGTCATTTCAGCCAGGTTTATGATGCGACGGAACGCGATTTCCGCGCCGTCTTCGGTTGGGAAGATGACCCCACTCGGTGCAACTTCGCCATCGGTCAACCTTTGGATATGGATGTGCCCGTATGTCTGGATTTACACCGATTCGTGGAACGCAGCAACGGCGTTTTCGGGAAATCTGGCACCGGCAAATCCTTTCTCACCCGCTTACTCTTATCTGGCATCATCCGCAGGCAGGCAGCGGTCAATTTAATTTTTGATATGCACTCGGAATATGGCTGGGAAGCTGTCCGCGAAGGCAAACACTTCAGCACTGTCAAAGGCTTGCGGCAGCTATTCCCAGGACAGGTGCAAATTTACACCCTTGACCCCCAATCTACCAAGCGGCGCGGGGTGCGTGACTCTCAGGAACTGTACCTCAGCTACGACCAAATCGAAGTCCAAGACATCATGCTTGTGCGGAATGAGTTAGGTCTTTCCGAAGCAGCTTTGGACAATGCCAATATTCTGCACGCCGAGTTTGGCAACTCCTGGATTGTCCAACTGTTGAATATGACCAACGAGGAAATCCAGATGTTCTGCGAGGAGAAGAAGGGTCATAAGGGTTCAATTATGGCGTTGCAGCGTAAGCTGATGCGCCTGGAAAATCTTAAATATCTACGTACTGCCTGTCCCCACAACTACGTCAATCAAATTTTGCAATGCCTCGATGCAGGTCAGCACGTGGTGATTGAGTTTGGTTCTCAGTCAGATATGCTCTCCTATATGCTGGTGACGAATATGATCACCCGCCGCATTCACAAAGCTTATGTAAGTAAGTCTGAATTGTTTTTGCAGACCAAAAACCCCATCGATCGTCCTCAGCAGCTAGTCATTACGATAGAAGAAGCCCACCGCTTCCTTGACTCCGCCATCGTGCAAAGTACCATTTTCGGTACGATTGCCCGCGAGATGCGAAAATACTTTGTCACCCTTCTGGTGGTAGATCAGCGTCCCTCTGGAATTGATAATGAGGTGATGTCCCAGATTGGCACCCGCATCACTGCTTTGCTAAACGATGACAAAGACATCGACGCCATTTTTACTGGCGTCTCTGGCGGCATGAGTCTGCGTTCCGTTCTAGCAAAATTGGATTCCAAGCAACAAGCTTTAATTTTGGGTCACGCGGTTCCAATGCCTGTGGTGGTGCGGACTCGTCCTTACGATGAAACGTTCTACAGAGAAATTGGCGATACTTGCTGGGAAGAGATGCCAGACGATGAAGTGTTCGCTGCGGCTGAAGCCGCTAAAGCTGATATTGGTTTTTGATCGTGGTTTTTAATCCGTAGTCAATAGTCCAATGATTATTGACTACGGACTTCTAGGCAAAAATAGTTCGGTTATCCCACAACGACTAGAGTACCCGTTGAAGGGTTTTCCGTGGATGATTATATATATAGGACACAGATAGGACGCTTTTAGCTAATGATTTTCCGGGTGGTACTCAAGGGTTAACGGGAATTTGCCAGAGCAGCAAGTTTAACCCAATCGGATGAACCTTTCAACCTGGAGCGTCGTCTATCATTAGTGATACGATAGAAATGTAAAACAAACTCATACCGACTTTGACTTTTTAGCCTTGATTACTTATCAGGAGTGGCTAAATGGGGGTCGATACCAGCTCTTTAAGGCATCCCCCAGCCGAAAGGTTTGACGATTAGCTTTTTGTGTGTTATGTTTGCCTATTCAATTGGGTAGGCGATCTTTACAACTTTTGCAGGATGTGTTCCACTAATTGACCTAGCTACTCTCATTGTAAGAGCTGGCAATCTCCCGCTAAGGTCAACCCCTGCTACAGAATTGTTGCTTGTTTACGGAGTCACCACTCACTCATGCCCACTGCCAACACCCTAAAAAAGACGACTAAACAACCCACGTTTACGGCTGATATGGTTCGCACCTATCTGCATGAGATTGGGCGCGTGCCCCTGCTGACCCACGAACAAGAGATTGTCTTCGGCAAGCAGGTGCAGCAAATGATGGCGCTGCTGGAGGCGAAGGAGACCTTGGCTGAGACATTGCAGCGAGAACCAACTCATCAAGAGTGGGCAGACCATGTTAGCTTGAGTGAACCCGAACTCGACCGGATAATCAAACTGGGAACGCGGGCAAAGCGCAAGATGATAGAGGCTAACTTGCGTCTAGTGGTCGCGATCGCGAAGAAGTACCAGAAGCGTAACATGGAATTCCTGGATTTGATTCAGGAAGGTACTCTCGGCTTGGAACGCGGCGTCGAGAAATTTGACCCGATGCGCGGTTACAAGTTTTCGACCTACGCCTACTGGTGGATTCGCCAAGCGATTACTCGCGCGATCGCTCAACAAGCCCGTGCGATTCGTTTGCCCATCCACATCACCGAAAAGCTTAATAAAATTAAGCGGGTGCAACGGGAACTAGCTCAGACGCTTGGTCGCAGTGCTACCCCCGGTGAAATCGCTAAGGCGCTGGATTTAGAACCCGCGTTGATCCGCGAGTACTTGAATATCGCCCGTCAACCGATTTCTCTGGATGTGCGCGTTGGCGATAACCAGGATACCGAACTGCAAGACCTTCTGGAAGACGAAGGCCCAACCCCTGACCATTATATGACCCAGGAGTCGCTGCGGCAAGACCTGGACGATCTTCTGGCAGAACTAACCCCACAGCAGCGGGAAGTGCTAACTCTGCGCTTTGGCTTGGAAGATGGTAACGAGCTATCTCTAGCAAAAGTCGGCGAACGCCTAAGCCTCAGCCGCGAACGGGTACGCCAGCTAGAACACCAAGCCCTCGCCCATCTGCGCCGTCGTCAGGCGAATGTCCGCGAGTATATCGCTGCTAGTTAATTGTAGAGGCGGGATCGACCCGCTATGCTCCTGCCTCCCACATCATCCTATAGCGATCGCTCCTAAAACCCGTCCTTACAGCTAAGTAAGGGCGGGTTTTTCAGTCATTTTAATCCCCGCTTTTAGCCCCTGTCGAGTAGATGTGTCTACCTGTTGAAGTTTTTTGTAGACATCTAAAATCTGTTACTGCTCTTTTTTTATATTTTTGTAAAGTTTCGTAAAGCAGTTCGGGAACTCGAACGGGTGCCAGTGAAGTCATCCACAGTTAAAGAACAAGTACTACAGACAAGCCCACACTGACCCGATTTGGGAAAGCTCATAAAACGGGTGAATAAAGTGAGTATAAATACGCATTTTGATTTTAGAAGGCAATTTAATAACCGGGAATCAAAGATGAATGCGTTGCTTGTCTTAACAAAAAAAACTCCTTTCGGATGACCTACGGTTCATTCAAATGGGTGAAGCTTTACACCTAAGGAATTAGGTACTTTGTAATTAGATGCTTGAGGGTGTCTGCTCGTAATTGCTAGGGGGGAAAAAACGGTGCTTAACAAGTTTTATCAGCAATTTATGTCTCGGCTTCCGCTTGAAGTACCTGCCCTAGGATTACTTCTAACGATGAGCTTCGCAACCAGCACAGTTGCATTGCAAGCACCAACATCCTTCAGTAAGACGGGAATCGTTGGCACAAATTCCGTTTCCCTTGCACAAATGCCAGCATCAGACACTTCAGTGGCTGACGGTATTTATTTGTATGGTAGCTCCCAAAAGACAGAAGAGATTGGTCAAGAATATATAGTATTTGAGGCGCGTCAGGGAAAGGTAAGGGGTGCGTTTTATATGCCTTCCTCAGAATATAGTTGTTTTTCCGGCAAGGTTGGGGCACAGCAAATCAATCTAACCGTTCAAGATCCCTACGACAGTACAACATATTCTCACTCAATTGCCCTCAGCGAAGCCCCCCCAGTCGCCTCTGCCGATAGTCGGTTGCCCATTGAAGATAGTTTACGGCTCCAGGGCTATCACCCAATTAACAAAATTAGCGCTAACGACCAGCAAATCTTGAACGCTTGTAAAGTTAACTTCTAACTAGAAGTAAGCTTTGGCGGTGCAAATCAAGGTAGTTGTCAGTAGTTTGTTGCTACTAACCCATGGCTAATCACCAGAAAAACAATTAGCTCCTCCAAAAACCCGTTTTCTTCAAGAAAACGGGTTTCTTGATTTTTTGAACTTCAAAACTCGATTCCTGGCTGCGCCTTGACGCCCTGTTCCCGGAACGGATGCTTAACGAGGGTCATTTCCGTTACCAAGTCGGCTCGTTCAATTAGGGCTGCTGGGGCACCTCTGCCGGTGAGAATAACGTGAGAATCCGCAGGCTTTTCCTCCAACCCAGCTAGCACTTCCTCAACGCTCAAATAGCCGAGTTTTAAAGCTACGTTGATTTCATCCAACAGCACTAGCTTAAATTCAGGATTGCGGATAAAGCTGAGTCCAGTTTCCCAAGCCTGATGCGCTTTCTGGATATCTCGCTGTTGGTCTTGAGTTTCCCAAGTGAAGCCTTCTCCCATCGCGTGGAACTCTAGCTGACCTTCCCAGCGACCGAGGACAGCTTTCTCAGCGGGTTCCCAGGCTCCTTTAATGAATTGTACGATCCCGACTCGATAGCCGTGACCAAGCGATCGCATTACCATTCCCAAAGCAGCAGTGGTTTTTCCCTTGCCATTGCCTGTATTAACAATAATTAAGCCTTTCTCCTGAGATGCCTTTGCCACCCGCTGCTCTTGAACTTCCTTGCGCCGCTGCATCTTGCGCTGGTATTGTTCTGGAGTTAGTGATGATGTTTCTGTCTCCAGTAAGTCAGCAGATTCTAAATTTTTATTTAAATCAGTCGGGGTAGGAGTTGTCATCAAGTCTGCCTAGAAAAAACTTTCACACCTATTAAAATAGCCCCAAAGGGATATGCATCAGGATAAGCCATCGGCAATTCCTTATAATTGCAGGGAATCGCTCCCAGTCATCACTTCAAGACAGAGGGCATAACCCCCCTTCCATTTTGCCTATAGATTCAGCAACACTGATTTCAGTATAAATTTACTTACCTTCTTTTAAGATTTATGTCTTTAACCTTATCAATCTCTTCTGAACAAGGTGCAGAGCAACTTAATCTGAATTTGGAGTCTACATTGCAGGGATTAACCCTGTATGAGGCTTGCATTGAATACAACCACACAGCCGCAGAGGTTCTCAGGCTTTTCGAGGAAAAACCGCTACTACCGGGTTTAATCCTCATGGATAAAAACCAACTAGTCGGGATGATCAGTCGCAGGCGTTTTTTTGAATATCTGAGCCGTCGTTACAGCTTGGAGTTACTGTCGAAACGAAGTTTGCGATCGCTCTATCAATTTAACCATACCGAAATTCTAGTTTTTCCCAGTTATACTTCCATTACCGCAGCGGTGCGGGAGTCTTTGAAGCGCTCGCCTGAATTGATCTATGAACCAATCATCGTACAAACAGCACCCGGAATTTATAAATTGTTAGACGTGCATCAACTTCTGCTGGCTCAGTCAGAGGTGCATGAAATTACAATGGCAGCCTATAAGCAAATGGGATTGGCGCTGCAACAGGCAAAAAACCAACTTTTAGCCGTCTTAGATGCCGTGCCTGGATTTGTCTCCTGGATTAGCTCGGATTTACAATACCTGGGCGTCAACCAGCATTTAGCTGCATCCTTTAACTTGTCTTCAGAGGAATTTGTCGGTCAGGAACTTAGCTGTTTTGACAGTAGCCCCAACTTTAGTGAATTTGTGGAGCAATTCTTTGCTTCCCCGACGAAAACAACCTCTCAGGAAGTGACCGCAGAAGTTGACGGCAATATCAAAAATTATCTTATGGTGGCGCAGAAATACAACCAAGATCAAGCGGCTGTCACAGTAGGAATTGATATTACCAAACGAAAGCAATTAGAAGAAGAACTGCGAGCATCGCTTGAGCGAGAAAAAGAACTCGGCGACCTAAAATCCCGCTTTATCTCCATGACTTCCCACGAATTCCGCACTCCCCTGAGTACGATCCTCTCTTCTGCCGAATTATTGGAACATTACAGTAACAATTGGTCTGAAGAGAAAAAACTCATCCACCTGCATCGCATTCAAATCGCTGTTAAGCACATGATTGGACTGCTTGATGATGTATTAATCATTGGTAAAGCCGAAGCCGGACAGTCGGACTTCAAACCTGAACCGCTGCATCTAGAAGAATTTTGTATTGAATTAGTGAAAGAATTGCAACTGAATGAGGGCAATTCCCGTGCAATCAACTTGATTAATCATTGCAAATCTACCTCCTTTAGTCTAGATGAAAAATTGCTGCGACATATTCTTAGCAATCTCCTTTCAAACGCGATAAAATATTCACCTGAAGGGAGTCCAGTCAGATTTGAAATTACCCAACAAAAAGATGCAATCGTCTTCCAAATTGAAGACAAAGGAATTGGGATTCCTCTGCAAGAGCGTCAGTGCTTATTTGAAGCATTTCATCGATCCGCGAATGTCGGCAACATCCCTGGAACTGGTTTAGGATTAGCAATCGTTAAGAAGTGTGTGGATCTTCACGGGGGTGAGATTACCGTTAAGAGTAAAGTGGGTGTGGGCACTAAATTTAAAGTAAGACTACCCCTGAAGAGTGCTGTAGAGGCAAGGTCTACCCGCCCGTGCTAAGGTAAGCTTTCTTGCAAGATAAAGTCTAAAGTCTTTATTTAAAAGGAAAGTTTGGGTGTATAGAAGAAAGTGCCCCGAACATACTCAAACCTTATTAAAGCTGCTCGGTTGTTGTGCATTGAATTTGGACAATCCTAGCGAACATCTTGTTTGCAGTCCTGGGAGCTGACATTTTTAATTTTTAATTGCTTACCTGCTAGGCGATCGCTGATATGGCAAAGATTCTGGTAATTGAAGATGAAATATCTATCAGAGAGAACATTCTGGAGTTGTTAGAAGCAGAAGGATTTGACGCTATTGCAGCCGAAAATGGTCAAATAGGGTTGCAGTTAGCTCAAGCAGAAATCCCCGATTTAATTCTCTCCGATGCGCTAATGCCGGAACTCGACGGTTATGGCGTTCTGAAGGCACTTCGCTCTAACCCTGTCACGGCAACGATTCCCTTTATCTTTCTCACTGCCAAAGCAGCGAAAACCGATTGGCGTCAAGGGATGGAATTGGGTGCAGACGACTACCTCACCAAGCCATTTACGAGAGCGGAATTACTGGGGGCGATCGCAGCGAGGATGGAAAAACAGGCGGCGATTGAGCGACATTCGCAAAAAAAACTCGATGATTTACGCAGCAATATCTCTTTCTCCCTCCCTCACGAACTCCATACTCCCCTCAATGGCATTTTGTGTTGTTCGCAAATGTTAATTGATGAAGCCGACTCCCTAGAACCGCAAGAAATTCTAGAAATGGCAGTCGATATTCGTACCTCTGCGGAACGTTTATCTAAGTTAGTCCAGAATTTTTTACTCTTCGCTCAATTAGAGCTAATCGGAACCGATCCGCTTCAGATAGCGGATCTTAGACAAAACAGCCGAACTGATTCAGCGAAGAGCGCGATCGCAGAAGCGGCGATTAAAAAAGCCAAGCAAGTTTGTCGGGAAATGGATTTGGAATTAGACCTCCAAGAAGCTACCGTCTTAATTTCAGAGCCAAAATTGCGAAAAATTGTGGAAGAACTAATCGATAATGCCTGTAAATTTTCGTCTCCCAACACCGCAATTCGCGTTGCCACTCGATGTAAAAATAGCACTTTTGTACTGTCCGTGAGCAACTTCGGACAGGGGATGACACCAGAGCAAATTGCGACAATTGGAGCCTATATGCGATTTGAGCGCAAACTCGCTTCACAGCAAGGCTCTGGTTTGGGCTTGCTCATTGCTAAACGCCTAGCCGAACTACACGCTGGCGAATTATCAATTGAGAGTATTCCCACTCAAAAAACCATTGTGCGTGTTGCCCTGCCCATGTGAATGAATTTAAAACTATGTGCAATTTGTAGCACAACTGTTATCAGTAAATAGATATAAATAAACTGCTAAATTAAATCTCTCCCCTTGCTGAGGAAAAATCAAAGTTTTGATTTTACATCTCTAATTGAGAGCCGATCGCTAATCGCCCATAACTATTAACAATTAGCCACGAGCGATTAGCCATTAGCGATTATCTGGTCTTAATTCAACCACGGAAACTGGCTGGAAGTAGCATCGGGTTCTTCAACTAAATGAGCCATATCGCCCTGGTAGTTCTCGTTAATGAAAACCGCTTTACTCTTCAAATGTTCGGGTACATAGCGGAGGTTGACAGGGATACCATGCGCCAGCAGAAATTCTGCCAGATGCTCGGGATGAATGTACAAACCTTCTGCATGAAGCCGTTGCAACATTTCCTCAAAATTAGACCAATGATTATGGTGCTGGCTTTGAGATGCTGATTGAACTCTAACGGGATTGCGAGAGGAAAGATTGCTTGCCATCTTGTCATATTGACTGGACTGAGACAAAATCCTTCTCTGGATTAAAGCCATGAGAATGACCTTTTTCCAGTTTACAAAAATTTGAGATTTATCGAATTGTGGCGATCGCTTTTGCGATCCCCGCAGGGAGCTTTGCAACACCCCTATGATGGCAATTATGACTCAGCCGGTCTTGGTCAGTTTTTTGTGCTAAGGAAAAAAATCCCATGATTTTAGGCAAAATTGCAATCGTTCAAGGTGATATAACTCAGCAAAAGGTAGATGCGATCGTCAACGCAGCGAATACCTCCTTACTCGGTGGTGGCGGCGTCGATGGGGCAATTCACCGCGCCGCTGGACCAGAATTGTTGTCAGAATGTCGCCAGTTGAAGGGCTGTGCCACGGGTGAAGCAAAGATTACAAAAGGTTACAATCTCCCCGCCGAGTGGATAATCCACACAGTTGGCCCAATTTGGCGAGGGGGCGATCGCCAGGAAGATGAGCTGCTAGCTAGATGTTATCGCAATTCTCTGGCTTTGGCGGAGCAATACGAGATACGCAGCATTGCCTTCCCAGCTATTAGCACGGGTGTCTATGGGTTCCCGATAGAACGCGCCACTAGAATTGCTGTAACTGAAGTGAAGAAGTTTTTGGAGCGCACTACCTCGATAGAGCAGGCGATTTTCATTTGCTTTGGGGATACTGCCTATAATTCTTACTCGGCTGCGATAAAAGAAATTATTTAAGACAAGGTAGCGCTCGCCTGAAAAAATCCTAAGTGCTGTAAGGGCAAAAAGACCCCACCGATACTGAGTAGAATTCAATCAGATAAGGGATGGCGCTAGAGCGATCGCTGCTTACCCGACAAAATTATCTGCGTGAGGATGCAACGAGTGCGATCGCTCTCGCTCTCATTTATCTTTTCCCCACACTTATATTTTTCCTGCTCCAGTTGGGTTTCTGACTCGCTTTTGCTGGTTATAGTTGACAATGCGGTTCATTCTTTTAAAAGTAAAAAATGTCACAACTGCCCGGTAACAAAATCGCACCCGCCCCCATGCCGACAGCAATTAATGTTGTCGATCTAATTGATGGTTACTTCAGCGCCTACAACTCAGCGCGTCTGCGGGAAATGTGTCACTTGCTCAGCCGAGAGGTCATGCGTGAGGGCGTCACCGTCGGAGTCAGTCTATCAGGCGCGATGACCCCCGCTGGGATGGGTGTGGGAATTTTGGCTCCCCTGATTCGCCACGGTTTTATTGACTGGATGATCAGCACGGGTGCCAATCTTTACCACGATATGCATTTCGGGCTGGGTTTCGACCTTTACGCAGGGAATCCGTTTGCAGATGATGTGAAACTGCGCGAAGAAGGCACCATTCGCATTTATGACATTATCTTTGGCTACGATGTGCTGCTGGAAACTGATGCCTTCATCCGAAAGATTTTGCAAGCAGAACCGTTCCAAAAGCGGATGGGAACTGCTGAATTTCACTACCTGCTTGGAAAGTATGTTCGGGAAGTGGAAAAGCAGTTAGGAGTGAAAAATTCCTGCTTATTGGCGACAGCTTATGAATGTGGTGTGCCTATTTATACTTCTTCGCCGGGGGATAGTTCGATTGGGATGAACGTAGCAGCATTGTCCTTGGAAGGCTCAAACTTAGTGCTAGATCCAGCCATTGATGTGAATGAGACAGCTGCGATCGCCTACTGCGCTCGTGAAACCGGCAACCCAGACGTAGAAGGCAAAAGCGCCGCCGTGATTATTGGCGGTGGTAGTCCCAAAAACTTCCTGCTGCAAACTCAACCGCAACTTCACGAAGTGTTGGGATTAGAGGAGCGAGGTCACGATTACTTCGTACAAGTCACCGATGCGCGTCCTGATACCGGCGGACTCTCTGGTGCAACACCCAGCGAAGCCGTTAGCTGGGGCAAGATTGACCCCGAAGAGTTACCTAGCACCATTGTCTGTTACACCGACAGCACAATTGCCCTACCTCTCATCGCCGCCTACGTGATGAACCAATGTCAGCCCCGCCCCCTGAAGCGCTTGTACGATCGTCGAGAAGAGATGTTCTCAAAATTGCGGACGGACTATCAAGCAGCAAAAACCCAGCCTTCCGATGAAATTCCTGCCGCTGTTGTCGAAAATGCTTCTGAACAACCTGTAGCAACTTATCCCTGCGGCAGGCTAATTCCTAATACCCAATAGCAGGCTGCTTTTGGATCAAATCCCCCAAGTTGCATCAACCTGGGGGATTTTTTATTCCGTTTTATGCTCAATAAACTATCTTAATTGTTTACTCAACTAAGACTCAGTTTACTATTATCAAAGCGAAATCAAATTGTTTGCTCGTATCTTAATAAAAATTATTAAAATAGGGGGTTTTCGTAAATTTACGGAACGCCTAAAATTCTAAAAATATTTCAGTAAAATTACTGAGACTTGTTATTTCTATATAGTGCTATTAATTAAATTAATAGGCTTTTTTATCAGAAATATTTATAAATGTAAACTCTGGTTTTCGCTAAAGTCAAGCGAACTTTGCAAGAAGGAATCAAGAATTATGACCGCCCAACCTATGACGATTACTGCTTTTGCTAGCAAGCTGACTACTTTGAAGGAAGCTCGCTTTAGTGGGCGGCTGTTCCTGAAAGGTACTTTGGGGCGAGAGTGGATTCTTTACTTCTACCTGGGTCGGATTTTGTACGCAACTGGAGGAACTCATCCAGTTAGAAGGTGGCAAAGACATTTAGGAATAAATTGTTCTAATGTTAGTCCGAATCAACTTAGTTTACAAACTGATATTTCTGAAACTTCTTCCGATCTTAGCAAAAACTGTCGAGAATATTATTTGTTATGTTTGTGGCTGAAGCAGCAAAAAATTACCCGTGAACAAGTTGTAAAAATAATTCAAGGCATTGTTCTTGAATTATTGTTTGACATCACTCAAGAAGTACCAAAAGCATTACAAATTAAGCAAGAAAATGCCTTAGCCCCCCAGTTGTTATTGATTGATGCCGAACAAGCGATCGCGAAAACTCAAGAAATTTGGCAAGCCTGGAAAATCGCTAAAATTTCTGATGTGCTTCCCAATCGAGCGCCATCGATCAAGCAACCAGAACAACTCCAACAAAAAACATCGCCTACCGTTTATAAATCTCTGACATTGTTATTAGATGGGCAAAGAACCTTACGAGATATTGCGGTTCAAACTAAGCGCAATGTTGCGGAAGTAACCCGATCTCTATTGCCTTACCTTGAAACTGGATTAGTAGAGTTAAATGATATTCCTGATTTAGCAAATCCGGTTTCCCCGACTTCTTCAGAATTAACTGCTAAAAATCCTCCGACTTCTTCAGGCAAAACACCCGCTCAAGCGGCGACTCGAAAACCACTCATTGCTTGTGTGGATGATAGCCCGTTGGTTTGCAAAAATATGGAAAAGATTCTTACGTCAGCCGGGTATCAATTTTTGGCAGTACCAGATTCGATGCGAGCGATCGCTACTTTATTAAACCGCAAACCTCATATCATCTTTTTAGACTTGGTAATGCCCAATACGAACGGCTATGAAATTTGTACCCAATTGCGTAAAGTTTCTGCTTTCCGAGATACCCCAATTATTATTTTGACAGGAAATGACGGTATCATTGACCGAGTCCGAGCTAAGGTTGTCGGAGCTTCAGATTTCATGGGGAAACCAGTCGATGCAGAAAAGGTGCTAGCGATAACCAACAAGTACCTCAAGCACCTCAAAAACAGTTCCCTCGTGGTCAGTTGATTTTTGTTTTTCCTAGGAGCCTTAATACAATGCATACTGCTTTAATCGTTGAAGATACCCTAACGGAAAGGGAAACTTTTGCTAGCTGCTTGCGACGAGGTGGGTTAAATGTTTTAACAGCCAATACTGGAGAAGAAGCCTTAGAAAAAATCAGTAGCCATAAACCTGATGTGATCATTTTAGACGTTGTATTGCCCGGTCGTAGCGGCTTTGAGCTCTGCCGCGAACTCAAAGCAGATGCAGAAACCAGCAAAATTCCAGTCGTGATGTGTTCCACCAAAAGCACTGATATGGATAAATTTTGGGGCATGAAACAAGGAGCAGATGCCTACATTCCAAAACCAGTCGATCAAGAGGAACTACTGCGTACTGTTAATCAATTAATTAAAGGTTAGGAAAAATCTTCGTCAGCACCGTCAAGAGACAAGCAATGGAATCTGAATTTTTGTCTGGAAACAAAGCTTTAATTCAACAATTTGAAATCCCAACCGCAGAACATAAAGCAGTCGTGGGAGAGCAATTTTTGCGGTTTCATCTTTTTCCGGACATTACCGCACTATTCCCCATGCACCAAATGACAGAGGTGCTGACAATTCCAGTTGGTCAGATTGTCCCCATTCCTCATATGCCACCTTGGGTGATGGGAGTTTATAACTGGCGTGGTGAGATTTTATGGATTGCGGATCTCGGTCATTTGGTAGGGCTGACTCCCTTATACTTACAGGCAATTAACCGATCAACTTACACAGTCATTGTGATTCATGGGGAACAGCAAATCCTTGGTAAACAGCGAACTGGTAGCCAAATCATAGGAAAAAAGATGCTGGGATTGGTAGTGAATCGAGTCGAAGACATCGAAAGCTGCGATCCAGATTTAATTCAATCTCCTCCACAATCATCTGTCACCCCGGAATTGGTGCCATTTTTACGGGGATATTGGCTGAAATCAAATGGTGAAATACTGGTGGTTCTAGAGGGAGAATCCATCATGGCTGGAATGCCTAAGCCAGAAGTTTGAATGGCTGTTTGAATATCCAGATGTCTTTCTTTGGGTCTGGAATTTCAATTTTTTAACTTCTATCTATATCCCTTAATCAACTCAACTCGCCACACTCATCTACCTTTAGCAAAGTTTAAACTATGAAGACGCCTTCCGATCCTCAATCAGATACAACAAAAGCCAATATTAAGCGTCGTCTCCGGGGTCGCAAGACAGGTGTTAGCCATCAACCCCCTCCTCTTAAGCTCATTCCGAACCAACAAGATTTAAACGGATCTCAAAATCTTGAACAAAAGGTAGAGAACAAGGGAAAAGAGCAGCTAGAGCAAACAGAGCAAGACCAGCTTAACCCGCCGTCTCCACAATTGAATCTATCTAAAAGTCCCACGCTCCGCAGCCAATTGTTGAGGACAATCTTACCTGTGGTACTAGCACCGCTAGCGATCGCAGGTATTGTGAGCTGGGGGATGACGAATTATCAAGCATCTGGGCGCACCGAGACGAAATTATGGAATGACGCGATGCTTTCCTCCAACTTGGCTGGCGTAAAGGTCAAGGATGCTTTGATTTCGTCGTCTTTGGCAGAAAATTCCTTAACTATTGATGTTGCGCGTGCTGCTAACTTTGACGAACTAGCGGTGCCGTTGGAGCATGTAGGACTGAGTAACACTGAAAAAATTCAGATTTTGGCTCCGGCAAGCAAAGCCGTTATTAGTACCATTACATCTAATGGCGCGATCGCGCAGAAAGAAGTGTTGGGTGGCGATGCGGTTTTACAAACAGCCACCGCTCTGTTAGCCGAACTAGAAGTACAAAAGGCTAATTTTGGGGAAAACGCCACCCTAGGGAAAAAACCAAGCTACGTTGCCACTACAGGTCAACTCCAGGGACTTACCATTGTCCCTTACGTTCGCCAAGAGGGACAATTAGTTCTGAGTACTTCATTCGATCGGGACGGCAGAAAGTATAGCCTTGCCGCAGTTCCTGGCATCGATTTGGTCAGTGTCACCTCAATTGAACTTTCGGAAATTGCTGCCGCAGGAAATGAGCATGGGCTAATTTTTGTCCTAATTTTTCTTTCCTTGGGAGCCGTAGGTGCAGGCATTGTGGTGAGTTTAGCACGCCGCTGGTCTGCTCCTTTGAAAGAATTGACGGGTACATCAGAGCAGGTTGCTGCCGGAAATTTGGATGCCTACGTTGAACCTCGCGGGACTACTGAAACCCAAACTCTAGCTGTCAGCTTCAATAACTTAGTGGCACGAGTTAAAGACTTATTAAGCAAGCAAGAAGTTGAAGGCAAGCGATTACAACTATGTGCCGATATTGCTACCAGTGCCAGAGAATCTCTCGATATCCATGAAGTCTTCAAGAAAGCAGTTCAAGGCACGCAACAAATCCTGAATGCAGAACGAGTATTTATCTATCGCTTCAATCCAGACTGGAGTGGCTATGTTGTTGCCGAAGCGGTAGCGCCCGGATTGCCGACCTGCATGAAAATCAAGGTAGCTGATACCTACTTCACCTCTTCCAAGGTGGGAGTAGAACTCTATCGGAAGGGCCGCGTTTTTGTCATTGATGACATCTATAAAGCCAATCTCACACCTTGCCACATTGAGTTGTACGAGCGATTAAAAATCAAAGCCAATGTAATTACCCCGCTGATTAGCGGCGACAAACTACTCGGCTTGATGTGTACGCAGCAGTGTTCTAATCCTCGGACTTGGCAGCAGTCTGAAGTCGATTTCTGTACCCAGGTGTCCACTCAATTAGGGCTAGCCATAGATCGGATTGGCTATTTGCAAAAGCGGGAAGTTGAAGCTAAACAACAAGAAGTTGAAGCCAAGCGATTACAGTTGTGTGCCGATATTGCCACCAGCGCTAGAGAATCGTTAGATGTCAAAGAAATTTTCGAGAAAGCCGTTCAAGGAACTCAACAAATCCTCAAAGCAGAACGGGTGTTTTTGTATCGCTTCAATCCAGACTGGAGTGGAGATATCGTCGCGGAATCTATTGCTCCAGGTTGGCCTTCCTGCTTAAAAATGACCGTCACGGATACCTACTTCACCGACTCTCCAGCGGGGGTAGAACGATACCGCAATGGTCGCGTGTTTGTCATCAATGACATCTACAAAGCCAATCTTACGGGTTGCCACATTGAGTTGTATGAGCGATTAAAAATCAAAGCCAATGTGATTACCCCGATTGTCAGCGGTGATAAACTATTAGGTTTGCTGTGTACGCAGCAGTGTTCAAATGCTCGGAATTGGCAGCAGTATGAAGTCGATTTTTGTTCGCAGTTGTCTACTCAAGTCGGCTTAGCTCTGGACCGAATCAGTTTCTTAGAACAGAAGGAAGCTGAAGCAAAACAGCAAGAAGTTGAAGCTAAGCGCATTCAACTGTGTGCCGATATTGCTACTAGCGCTCGTGAATCTCTCGATGTCAAGGAAGTATTTGAAAAAGCCGTTGTTGGCGCTCAACAAATCCTGAATGCGGAACGGGTGTTTTTATATCGCTTCAACCCAGATTGGAGTGGGGATGTAGTTGCTGAATCAGTAATGCCGGGTTGGCCTTCCTGTCTGAAAATGACTGTTACCGATACTTACTTCACCGACTCGAATGTGGGGGTAGAAAGATATCGCAATGGTCGCGTATTTGTCATTAATGATATTTATCAATCTGGTTTGACTTATTGCCACGTTGAGTTGTATGAGCGATTAAGAATTAGAGCCAATGTGATTACCCCGATTGTCAGCGGTGATAAACTATTAGGCTTGCTGTGTACGCAACAGTGTTCAAATCCTCGGAATTGGCAGCAGTATGAAGTAGACTTTTGCTCGCAGTTATCTACTCAAGTCGGCTTAGCTCTAGACCGAATCAGTTTCCTAGAACAGAAAGAAACTGAAGCAAAACAGCAAGAAGTTGAAGCTAAGCGCATTCAACTGTGTGCTGATATTGCTACTAGCGCTCGTGAGTTGCTAGATGTCAAGGAAGTATTTGAAAAAGCCGTTGTTGGCGCTCAACAAATCCTGAATGCAGAACGAGTGTTTTTGTATCGCTTTAACTCGGATTGGAGTGGAGATGTTGTTGCGGAAGCGGTGACAACTGGCTTACCTTCGTGCCTGAAAATGACCGTGACCGATACTTACTTCACCGACTCGAATGTGGGTGTAGAAAAGTATCGCAAGGGTCGCGTATTTGTCATTAATGACATCTATCAAGCCAATCTTACAGGTTGTCACATTGAGCTGTACGAGCGATTAAAAATCAAAGCCAATGTAATCACCCCAATTGTCAGCGGTGACAAACTATTAGGCTTGATGTGTACGCAGCAGTGTTCTACTCCTCGGACTTGGCAGCAGTATGAAGTAGATTTTTGCTCGCAGTTATCTACTCAAATCGGCTTAGCTTTAGACCGAATCAGTTTCCTCAAACAGAAGGAAGCGGAAGCCAAACAGCGAGAAGTCGAAGCCAATTTGACACAATTGTTTGCAGATATTGCCAACAGCGCTCGTGAATCTCTCGATGTCAAAGAGGTTTTCGAGAAAGCAGTAATTGGCGCTCAACAAATCCTGAATGCGGAACGGGTGTTTTTGTATCGCTTTAACCCGGACTGGAGTGGGAATGTAGTTGCGGAAGCGGTGACGCCCGGATTACCGACCTGCATGAACATGAAAGTAGCAGATACCTATTTCACCGACTCAGAGGCGGGGGTAGAGTTGTACCGCAAAGGTCGCGTGTTTGTTATCGATGACATTTATCAAGCGAATCTCGCCCCTTGTCACGTTGAGTTGTACGAGCGATTAAAAATCAAAGCCAATGTGATCACCCCGATTGTTAGCGGTGACAAACTACTGGGCTTAATGTGTACCCAGCAGTGTTCAACCCCTCGGACTTGGCAGCAGTCTGAAGTCGCTATCTGCACGCAGTTGTCCACTCAAGTTGGTTTGGCGATAGACCGCATCAGCTATCTGGAACAGAAAGAAGCTCAAGCCACGCGATCGCAACTTTTGTCGATGATTACTCTCCGCATTCGGGAATCTCTGAAGCTGGAAGACATTCTGAATACAGCGGTCGAAGAGGTGCGACGCGCATTTAAAACAGATCGCTTAATCGTCTATCGCTTCGATGCGAACTGGGATGGGACGGTAATTGCAGAATCTGTAGCGACGGGTTGGATGCCCACTCAAGGAGTCAAAGTTGAAGATACCTGCTTGAAAGAGACGCAGGGGGGAAGCTACAACAAAGGGCGCATTCGTGCGATTGAGGATATTTATCAAGCGGGTCTGAACGAGTGTCACATTAAAATGTTGGAGCGCTTTCAAGTCAAAGCCAACTTGGTCGTGCCCATCGTAGTAGATAACGAGCTATTCGGCTTGATGATTGCTCATCAATGTTCGGGGACTCGCATTTGGCAGAAGGGTGAAATCGATTTGTTCACCCAGTTGACAACTCAAGTGGGTATTGCCCTCAACCAAGCGACGCTGCTGGAACAGATTCAAACTTTGCTGGCGGCGCAAGAGGAAGCGACCCGCCAACAATCTGCAAATGCCGAACAGCAAAGGTCAGCCAAGGAAGCCCTGCAAAAACGAGCGCTGGAACTGCTGCTGGAAGTCGATCCTGTCAGTAAAGGAGACCTCACCATTCGGGCGCAGGTGACTGAGGATGAAATTGGCACGATTGCTGACTCCTACAATGCCACGATCGGTAGCTTACGGAAAATTGTTAGCCAGGTGCAAACCGCCGCCAAACAAGTGGCAGCAACCACCAGCAGCAATGAAGTCTCTGTTCAAGAGCTATCGGCAGAAGCTTTACGGCAATCAGAGGAAATTTTAGCTGCTCTGGATCGAATTCAGGAAATGTCCACCTCGATTCGAGCGGTTGCTGCCAATGCCGAACAAGCGGAAGCTGCGGTTCAACAAGCGACGCAGATTGTGAAGGAGGGTGACGCTGCCATGAACCGCACGGTGGACGGGATTCTAGCGATTCGGGAAACTGTCGCAGAAACCTCTAAAAAAGTCAAGCGTTTGGGCGAATCTTCGCAAAAGATTTCCAAAGTGGTGAACCTAATTGGCACCTTTGCCGCTCAAACGAACTTGTTGGCGCTCAATGCTTCAATTGAGGCGGCACGCGCTGGGGAAGAGGGTCGAGGCTTCGCCGTCGTTGCGGATGAAGTGCGATCGCTAGCGCGGCAATCGGCGGCAGCAACGGCGGAAATCGAAAAGCTGGTTGCAGGCATTCAAGCAGAAACTAATGAGGTGGTAGCGGCGATGGAAGCGGGCACCGAGCAGGTCGTTACAGGGACGAAACTGGTGGATGAAACCCGCCAAAGCCTGAACAAAATTACAACTGCCAGCGCCCAGATCAGCGCCTTGGTGGAAGCGATCGCCCAAGCGGCTGTCGTGCAATCCAAAGCTTCCGATGCAGTCACCAAAACCATGACCGATGTGGCAGCGATCGCCACTAAAACCTCAACGGGAGCCACCGATGTATCGGCATCCTTTAAGGAATTGCTAGCGTTGGCGCAAGAACTGCAAGCAAACGTGGGTCGATTTAAAGTTAGCTAATGGGTAATTGGTAATGGGTAATTGGTAATGGGTAATTGGT
Organism: Trichocoleus sp. DQ-A2; assembly: GCF_039961915.1. NCBI lineage: Bacteria > Bacillati > Cyanobacteriota > Cyanophyceae > Leptolyngbyales > Trichocoleusaceae > Trichocoleus > Trichocoleus sp. DQ-A2. The sequence goes on along the minus strand of NZ_JAMPKD010000007.1, from coordinate 195,441 downwards.
AATGGGTAATTGGTAATGGGTAATTGGTAATGGGTAATTGGTAGGGGGAAGAATCCAGCCAATTATTAATTACTAAACCCCTTTTCCCCAATTATCAATTACCAATTCCCAATTCCCATACGCCTATTCCCCAATTACCAATTACTAATTACCAATTACCAATTCAGTATTATGGCGCTCGACTCTGATATCCGCGACCAAGCCTATCAGTTCTTCATTCAAGAAGCTCCAGAGCTGTTGCAGGTCATCGAATCGGAACTGCTGACGCTCAAGACAGAGCGGACTACTGCTAAAATTCACAGTCTCATGCGTGCGGCTCACTCGATTAAAGGGGGATCTGCTTGCGTGGGACTCGAAACAATCAAAACGATAGCTCACCGCCTTGAAGACATCTTTAAGGCGCTCCACAACAAAGAGTTAGAGATTGATGCCGAACTAGAAAGCTTATTGCTGCAAGCCTATGATTGTCTCCGCCTCCCTTTAACGGAGCAGATTCTGGCGGGTCATTTCAACGCAGAACAGGCGATCGCGATCGCCGAACCCGTGTTTGCCAAAATTGAGGCGCAATTAGGAGATTTCCTCACCGGAGAGGAAGTTTTACCCAATGCGGTGGAATTGGGAATTGATATCACCTTATCGATATTTGAAGTGGACGTGGCGCAAGAACTAGAGCGCCTCACTCATGTTTTAGCCCATCCTGAGAGCAATCAAGTAGCCGGAGAATTGCGGGCACTCGCTGATGTATTTACCGGCATCGCAGAATTATTAAGTTTGCCAGGATTTGGAGCGATCGCGCAAACTACTTTGGCGGCGCTCGATGCTCATCCCGAACAAGCCTTGCAGATTGCTCAACTGGCATTAGCTGATTTTCTAGCAGCTAGAGAAGGCGTACTCGCAGGCGATCGCTTGCTTGGCGGTTCTCCCTCTACCGCTTTAACAAAACTTGCTGCTACTTCTCCTGTTCAAACTTCGCCCGTAGCAACGGTTACAGGCGTCCAACTGGCTCCCGAATTAGAGCTACTGACACTGACTGAAGATGAAGAGGAATCAGCGCTCTCCTTTTCCTTTTCTTCTATTGAAGATATTTTTGGTAGCTCTGTCCTCCCTTCTGAAATCAATGAAGATTTCCTAGACGTTTCGGCACTATTCACATCTGAAGAAATTTCCGAAACCGAGTTAGGCATTCCAGGGGAAACGCTAACTTCTATCGCTGCTTTCGACGAAATTCTTGATTTCTCAGATTCCAGCCTATCAACTCAAAATCAACTCCCTCTTCTCAAAGTTGATGAACTTGAGCATCTAACCTTAACTACAGATGAGGAAAGTCTCAAACCAAACTTAGACGAGCGAAAACAGAAACAAACTTCAGATAAAATTTTTAAGGATTCAAAATTAACAGCAGAAATTACAGATTTTTATAATAATTCATCTTTCGACGGGCTGAAACTTCCGGCGCTACCAGCAGCTAATCTAAATCAAGAATTTGAGTTAATCGCTCAAGAAGAAATCCTCGCTTCCCCTCCTTCTCTAGATGAAGTTTTTGGTAGTTTTGCCTCAAATTTACCAGAGATAGAAATTGAAAACTCATCTTCTTATGAAGTAGCTGAGCCGATGGCGCTGATTGAGGAAATTCCTGAATTAGAGCTAGCTGTTGAAGAAACTAACCTAGTTACTATTTCTCCCCCAGCTCCAGAACTACACTCAGAATTAATTGCAACAAAATCCTCAACGAATATTCAAGCAGTTGTTCAGGAAATCGAGCAATTATTTGATAGTTTGCCTTCCGTAACCGAGCTTCCGGTCAATCTAGTCAACACAGAAAATTCGCCTCAGATAATTCAGTCTGAAATCGACAAAGCAGCGCCTAAAACTTCTAGACCCGCTAAATTGCCTGCTGCCAAAGACAAGAAGAAAGAAACCATTGTCCCTACCAATTCTACTCCCCAACTTTCTGTTCGAGTTGACTTAGATCGACTGGAACGAATGAATAACTTGGTGGGTGAACTTGCCATTAACCGAAACGGTCTTTTCCTCCAAAACGAACAACTGCAAGCAACGGTACAAGAACTGCTGCGGCGGTTTACTAAATTTCAGGAAATCGCCAATCATCTGCGCGATTTATCAGACCAGATGATAGTGGCTCCAGAACGCCATTCTATTGCGTCAGACCAGCAAATCGCATCTCGAAAAGCAGAAAAGCCGGATGTAAAAACGCGATTTCCTGCGTCTGAAACCGAGGAAAATATAGAGCAAAATCTCCTGTCTTCTAGCACCTCTACACCCCTAACTTCTTCGTTTGACTCCCTAGAGATGGACAGCTATGGAGCATTGCACTCAATGGTGCAAGAGAGCCTCGAAGAGATGGTGCAACTCGAAGAAATCGTCGGGGATGTGGCACACTTAGCTGGACAGTCAAGCCAAACTTTAGAAAGTCAACGTCAAATGATCGCCCACTTGCGGGATGATTTGATGTGGGCGCGGATGCTTCCCCTGCGCGAAGTGTTGAGCCGCTTTCCTAGAGTTTTGCGCGACCTTTCCACAAAATACAAAAAGCCAGTCGAGCTGAAATTAAGCGGGACGGGAGTTTTAGTTGATAAAGCCGCTTTAGAAAAACTCAACGATCCTTTACTGCACTTGCTCCGCAATGCCTTCGATCACGGGATTGAGCCACCAGAAGTACGCCGTCAGCAAGGGAAACCGGAGCGGGGTCAGATTGAAATTCAGGCTTATCATCAGGGGAGTCACACGATTATTGAAGTACGGGATGACGGTCAAGGAGTCAACCTAGAACGCATCCGTTTGAAAGCACTAGAGTTGGGGTTGCTTTCACCAGAACAAGTGGTTACAACTTCAACCACTCGACTTTTAGATTTACTATTTGAGCCAGGATTTTCCACTGCGGCTCAAGTCAGCGAACTGTCGGGTCGAGGTGTGGGATTAGATGTGGCGCGATCGCAACTGCGATCGCTCAAAGGCACCATCACCGTCACGACCACGCCTGGAAAAGGTACCACCTTTACCTTACGCATCCCGCTGACGCTGACGATTGCCAAATTACTCGTCTGCTTGGTTGGTTCCACTGCTTACGCCTTCCCCGCTGACAGCATTGAAGAGATCGTCATTCCGAAAACTGACCAGATGAAGCACTCTGGAAAACAGAGATTCTTGCACTGGCGCAAGCGAATCGTTCCTGTCTATCACTTATCAGAATTACTGGACTATAGTTGTCCGTTGCCTGAATCAATTCCCAGCCAAGCTTTAGTCGCCGTTCCCACTCCCGAAGCTTGGGCCCCACCGATGCTGCTAATCCGCCGAGACAACCAAATTCTTGCCTTAGAAATCGATCGCTTGGTCACAGAGCAAGAATTGGTGATTAAACCCTTTGGTGCAGCGATCGCGCCTCCAAGTTATATTTACGGTTGCACGATTTTAGGAGATGGGAGCCTGATTCCGGTAATTGATGGGGCAACGCTTCTCACCCAGATGGTTGGGCAAAGTAAGAACGCGATCGCTACGACTACTTTCACCGATCTGCCAACTGCTTCCCCCATCCAAACTGCATCAATTGACAAAACTAAAGTATCCGTAAACACAGCTAAATCGCCTTTGATATTAATCGTAGATGACTCCATTACCCTGAGACAAACTTTAGCTTTAACACTCCAAAAAGCAGGATACCGCGTCTTACAAGCAAGAGATGGACGGGAAGCCATCGAACAGTTACAGCAAAATTCCAACATTCAAATGGTAGTTTGCGATGTAGAAATGCCGAATCTAAATGGCTTTGAATTTCTTAACCATCGTCGTCAAGATCCGCAGCTATCAAAAATACCCGTAGCGATGCTGACTTCCCGTAGTAGTGAAAAACATCGACAATTAGCAACTCACTTGGGAGCCAGTGCTTACTTTAGCAAACCTTACTTAGAGCAAGAATTCTTAGCAGCCCTCAAAGCCCTTTTTGAAAAAAGTGGATCTTTAGGAGCTGCCGTTCGTAGCTCATAATAATGAGAGCATCTCAATGTTTTTAAAAACATCAATTACAGTCCAGAAACCCACCCCAACCCTCTGGGTGAATCGGGAGGGATGAATCCTACTTTCCCCTGAAAAAAAGGCATGAATAGCACTTTAATCAACTCAAACCCCCCAGATTTCGATCGGTTAGATGTTTCCGCGTCTGTACCCGCTATTAAAGTGCTTGTGTTTAGCATTGGTAGCTTAAACTTGGGTTTGCGGATTGAGTCTATCTACAAAGTGCTGAATTCTACCCAAATTTTTGGCAGCGAACTGAATGGAGTCGGTATTGCTCATGTAGGCGATCGCGAAGTGACCGTTTTGGATTTACAGCAGCGGTTATTTTCATCCAACTCAACCCACGAAACCCTTCAGGGAGCCTACCTGATCGTTCTTCAAAATACCGAAAGCGAGTTGTATGGTATCCCGGTTGAAACCGTTCCCGCTTTGATAGATGTTCCCTTATCCACCATCCGAGTCTTACCCGAATCCTTTCGTCACGCTAATACCCTAGGGATAGCCAGTCACGTTGCTGTCATTTCTCAACCAGAAACTTCTCTAACCTTATTTCTGTTAGATATTGATACAACAACGAAACTTTCTTGGGGCAATTTCGCTCTGCCACCTGCTACGGACGAGGAGACACGGCAGCCTCAATAATGCTATGTTTATTACCCTATAAAGGCGATCGCTAGCTCATCTGGATCGCTTTGGGAATTTAGCTCTATATATCTACTCATCAATTAGAAGATGAGAGCGATTGCGCCTTTCAAACCCCATCATATTGAAAGGTGAACTGAAAGAGATCGTGCCTATTCCTCACTGTTATATAGAGTACAATCATCGCAAGCCTTGGCAGGTGAAAGCAGCCCAGTAGCGATGATGTGAGAAGGCATATTCATCTAAAGAATTTTTGTGTGGGTTAAGCTGTCCTATGACTACACCGTAGATCTGATGTTTACGATTACACTCCACATAGTCAGATGAACCAGGCTGATATTGATCTCGCTTGCTTTTTGTTTCTTTCCATGCGACGAGTGTCTGACTCGATATTTTTTTAATATCATCTTTGTTCAGTTCACGCAGTTTGATTTGAGCTTGTTGCAGAGATTCGGGGCGGCTTTTATCTTGTTGTCGATGCTGATAGTAAAAAATGGAAAATAATGCTGTGGCTAAGTCATCGACTGACCAAAGTGTACTGACAACACTTCTGGCACCAGCACATAAAAAACCTGTGGAAAGGGTGAGAATATCATCCGTTATTTCCGGCACGCCCAAACCAGTTTCGCAACAAGAGAGAAACACATCAGAAAGATTAGGCAGCCGCCAGCCTGGAGTCATCAACTGCCCCAAGGTGATATTACCATCAGCCAATTTCAACTGGGAGTTAAGAGGATTATCGAGGCAGGATTCAGCATGATGGCTGGAGTGAAGCACCTGAACTCGTGAAGCCATCTGACGATAGTTGCTTGTCGTAGCTTGGCTGCGACCTCTTAAGCGATCGCTTTCAGGAATATTGTAAATTTTCGCAATTTGTTCACCCTCAAAATTCGCAACGGGTAGGTCTTCGGTAGCATCTTCCACGGTGCCGTAGGTGAGATTTCCTTCTACTTCGCCCCGTTGTTGGCAAAATTCCAAAACTTGGCAACTGGGGGTATAGCGAATGAGAAACTTATCTCCCAAATATTGACCTTCTCCAAGGGGCAAAGCAGCAAAGGGAATCTGATGCAGCGCCAAGTGAGGCACTAAAATCAGTTCGGTAATGTCCTGTAGGTGCTGAGAAATAAGGTCATTGATTTGCAAGCGTTGAGCCAGTTCGACTAAGAAATTACTAATTTGGGACTTCCAAGTGTTTCCATCTTCGACGTAGAGTTTTAACCAGTTCTGCAAAATCCAAGATTGCAGTGTTGCCATGCCTTCTCCAGTACAAGTGTGGCAGGCGATCTGGTTTTTCCGCAGTACAAATATATGAGTATCGTTACTGGTGCTATAGAAGCTGAGGATAGCAGTAGTAGGTTGGTCGATGAGCTTCTGCATCGCCGAAAAGTCAGGAGCTATAACTTGAATCTCACCAGCTAGTACGGGGTCTAGGCGTCTGAGTTGTTCCCAGATTTGCTGTTTCTCAGCTTCTAAAGATGCGATCGCTTGTGTTTTGGCTTGGAAGGAAGCGCGATCGCCTTTGCTAATTTCTCCGCTCTTATTGTCAGAATTGTATTTAAACCGTTCTTGGTCAATTCGCTGTTGCAAGCCATCAAACTGCTGCAATAACGCTTTGACTTCTGGGGGAATTTCGCCGCCTTGGTAGAGGTCATTACTAGCCATCAAATCTACGAGGCGCTTGGAACGCGATCGCTCAACAGTCTCAATGGCTTTTTCCAGTTGACCATTATTGATGCAGGCTTGCACCATGTTTTCGTAGATGCCAATGGACTCTGCCAGAATCTCTTGACGGCGTGATTCAGAAGTTGTCCAAGTGCGGCTTTGTTCTATAGCATCAATAGCAGCAGCATAGCCTTGGGTAGCTTCTGTCCATAGCGTAGCGGCAAAGGCGGCGTTGCCCAGGTTACGTCCAGTTTTGAGGCACTCTACTGGGTCAGTAGTAGGAGAGTGGATTGCCAACGCCAATCGAAATACCTGTAATGCCTCTGGAATGTTTTGCAGCTTGCAATAGTAAAGTCCCAGATTGTTTTGAATTCCTGCCCAGTTCCTCGGAAAGCCTTCACGGGTATAGACTTGTAGTGCCATTTCATAGCACTGAACAGCTGACTTCAGATTTGATGCCGAGTCTATTATTGAGCGAACAAATAGTTCACCCATTGTTCTCTGAGAGTCCGCCGACTCTAAACTGGACACACCGTCTCCTAATATGCGATCGCGGTAGGCATTACCCAGATTAGTTTGAGTATCTGCCCATTGGTAGGGAAAGTCCTCAAAGGTATAGATTTGCAAAGCTCGCTTGTAGCATTTAATTGCTAACTCTAGACTCGATTCTTTATCTCCTAAGATGCGATCGCAGTAGACAACACCTAAATTACTCTGAATTGCTGCCCATGCTTGGGGAAATGCCTCACAGGTATAAACTTGTAATGCTGCTTCTAAGCACTGAATCGCTAACTCCAAATTCGACCATTGGTCGCCTGAGATGCGGTCTCTATAAGCAAGTCCCAGGTGGTTTTGGGTTCTTGCCCATTCCTGGGGAAACGCCTCACGAGTGCAAACTTGCAAAGCTGCTTCTAAGCACTGAATCGCTAAATCCAAATTCGACTTGCGATCTCCTAAAATGCGACTGTGGTAAGCATTGCCCAAATTGTTTTGAGTTCCTCCCCATTCCTGGGGAAACGCCTCACGAGTGTAGACTTGCAATGCTTGGTTGTAGCATTCAATTGCTAACTCCAGGTTCGATGCTTTGTCGCCTATGATGCGGTTTCCATAGGCAGTACCCAAATTGTTTTGAGTTCCTGCCCAGTTTTGAGGAAATGCTTCACGAGTGTAGACTTGCAGTGCTTGGTTGTAGCATTCAATTGCTAACTCCAGGTTCGATGCTTTGTCGCCTATGATGCGGTTTCCATAGGCAGTACCCAGATTACTTTGTATTCTTGCCCAGTATTCAGGAAAAGCATGATTGGTGTAGACTTGCAACGCTCGGTCATAACACTGAATCGCTAGCTCTAGATTTGAGACTCGCTTGTCCAAGATGCGCTCACGGTAGGCGTTGCCCAGGTTATATTGAGCCATAGCCCAATTTTCTGGGGATGCTTCACGGGTAAAGATAGTGGTAACGACCTCATAGCCTGTAATCGCAATCTCCAGGTTGTTCGCCTTTATGCCTAGCGAAAACTGTCGCATCAGGCTACTGAAATGTATGAGAGCGACTCCAATACCCTGTACTAGATTTTGTTCCGATTCAAACCTAGGAGCCGTTATCCTACTTCGCAGCAAAGCCGCAAATTGATCATCAAGTTTGTCCAAATTCGCTTCCAGCAGTGGATAAACCACTTGTGGATCACCATTGCTTTCTGCGATTACCTGCAATACCTCAAGTAAGAAATTTACATAGGATTTTTGATATTGTTTACTCTTTTTTGGCTTTCCAGTACCGAATCCTTTTGCCATATCGTTCACTTAACCTTAAAATCTTAGTCATCTCAGGCACTTTGACGGGAGTGCCACCCCAATACTGGCTGCCACCCAACAGTTACTAACTCTTGGGTGGGGCGCGAAATGCCTCTACTGAAGTCAATTCCCACCGCTTCTAACTGCTCAAATCCATTTTTGTAGAACGGATGGCGAGGGCTGGTGACTTGATTCCTCATCCACAAATAGGGATTATTCCGACTACGACCTTCCCAGTCATTAGAAGCAGGCCATTTGCCGCAATCCAGGGGACTGACCCAGCCGTTGAATTCCAAGGCTAACAGACACCAAGCTCTCGCTCCCCATTCATCAGGTGTCGGGTCATCTGGCTTAACAACCCCATTACTGTTAAACCAATTCATTTGAGGAACTCCCAGCCCCCCATGCTGCCGCCACAGGGCGATGTAACCATCTGGCTTGACCGCAAAATGACCAATTTCATGCAGAACATTCCACCACTTCTCATACCCAGGCGTGATAGTAATTCCGCTGACACCAATGCTGTGACTAAATGCCTGAACATCAGCAACGGTGGGGATAATCAGATTACCCTTGTCTCGCGTCATATTCTTTCCTTGTGATGCTTTTTATCTAAAGGTTAGAATTCAAAAAACATAGCTTTATAAACAGAGAGTTAGCAGATTTTGCTCTTAAGATTATTGCAAAACATCGGCTAATTTCTCTAGCAAGCTTTCTGCTAAATCTAGGAGTTCGATTTCATCATTATCATCGCTTGAATTGCGGTTAGTGCCGACAGCAGCAACGCTACCAGCTAAGAGATTCTTGACAGCACAGAGTCGGTCATCTTCTTCTGGGATGGTCAGGCATTTTTCCAACTCGGCGGCAATTTCAGAAAGCGATCGCGCTCCCAATCTCTCCCGTACCCGTACAGCCACCGAGTCATCACTCTCCAGAAACGCCGTCACAGACTTGATGACTGAGACACCTTTGTGCGAGAAGTGCCGAACCGCCGCCTGCACATACTCCCGGAGACTCATCCCCTCTGCCTCAGCTAGCTGGACAACTTCCGCGCCTAAGTCTACCAGCACCACCTCTTCGTTATCGCTTACCTGATAGAGTTCGTCTCCCTGCTTGACAGCCACCAATAAATCCGCACCCAAAGTATGTAGGTAGTGCAGCACCGACTCCAACTCATGATCCTTCAGTGCCGACTCCAGCTTAGACACTGCCGCTTGCTTCACTCCCAACTTTTCGGCTAACTGTGCCTGAGTTAGTCCCGCCTGAGTCCGCAACTCGCGCATAGCATCAGTCAAGTACAACCGCAGGTATTCCAACTTACCCGCCAGAATTACCTCTGGGTCATCGCTAATTTTCGCGTTGAGCCATTCTTGAAAGTCGTACTTTTTCATCGCCCTTCCCTACTTTTCAACTCACGCAGTCTAATCCTTGCTGGTTCCTTGTCTCTGTCACGGATGCCACCGTCGTATTTCTTCATAAAAGCGTGCAGCACCACAAAACGCTGCGGAGTCGCAGGAGTCAGAACGAACCGGGGATTATGTTCGCTCTTGGTCATGCGAAACTCATACAGGTCATCCTCTAACTTCTCGAAGATGTCGCTAGTCAGAGACAACAAGCCTTTGTTGCACAAGCGGACAAGATTAACTTGCAGCCTCTTGGTTTCTGACAGAGTTAGCACTGGCACAGGCGGATCGGAGGGCAACTCATCTGGCGGCATGAGTCCGACAAAGAAAGCCAGCAGATCCTTTGGGATCTCTCCACTCCCGTCCTGATACAGTTCCCAAGTCCAAGCCATTTGCTACCTCTCAGTCTAATATTCCTTTGGAGGAATGTCAACGATAATATTCTCTCAAAGGAATACTGATTTGCCAAACAATCTCTATTCTGTTTGAGTGTAAGTGGCTGGGATAACTGGGAGCGATCGCGAAGCGCTGACTTGTCAGTTCGCATCCTCATCTCTTTTCAGCGCGATCGCTCTCGTTAATTGATATTGACTTACAACCAAATCCCCCAAATTTACCTCCTCTTTTGAAGGGAGTAAATTTGGGGGATCAAAATAATGAAATTGCGATTAGCGGATTGGTGGGCAGGGAACGGGTGGAAAACCTCCCGCCTCAATCACGAAGTCATCGAAATCCTCATCTTTTCCTGGTTGGGGTAGCCCTGTATCATCCCAGGCGATGCGAACGCCAGTAATTTCTTCGTTCGTGCCACCATCTAAACTGCCATTAAACGCAGCTGCCAAGTTAGTGGTGGATCTGACACTGCGGCGAGTTTGACCTGTAGGGCTAACAGATTCCAGGTAGAAAGCATACCGGGTATTCGCTTTAAAAGTATATTCGCTGAGTCGATTTTCTACAGCTCCCCCATCAACTGTCCCCAGAAAATCGATTGCCGTGCCAATATTATTTTGACCGGGCGAGGAAGGCTGAGGCTGTTCGCTTCCGAAGCCGTCATAGGGTTTGACTTCCTGAAACAGCACCGTCTCTTCACCCGTATCTAAATTGACAACGCCAAGCGTTGATCGATAAGCTCCGTGGGACTCTTTGAATTCAAATTCAATCGTCGTATCCACCGGGAACTGGACAGCTTCATTGCCAAACAAATCTTCAGCGTGAACGGGCGTTGCTACACCCATAAACCCAGCCGCGATCGCTCCCAGTAGCCACTTGAACCCGGTGGTTCTACCGTTTTTACGCTTCATCTGCCTCATCGTATTCTTGCTCCTGCTCACACTAGAATGACTGTGCAACTGACAACCGAACCGCTACCAAGTCCGCAAACCGGAGTTGGCTCTGGAAAGGTCTTTTTGCTGCAAAGTCGTTCTCAAGTTTTCTACTTCTGTCCTTAACTCCTCTAGACGCTGACACGCCTGCGGAACAGGGGGTGGTGTTTGAGGCTGTCGAGTAAACCGGCGGGTACCAGGAGTTTGTTCCGTCAGAGCAGCCCCGCAGGCTTGAAAGGCTGTTTCTGACTCTTGGTTAAGCCGGGTAATATTTGCGGTTAGTTCCGGATCTAACTTGTCATCAGTATCAAAAACGGGTGCCGTATTGTTCCAGATATTCGTTCCCGTGATATCAGAATAACTACGATCGGCTCTCGCAGGCGCAGCCATACCCAGCGCCACAATTGATAAGCCAACAACCCAACCCAGAGATTTTATGGTGTGCATTTGGGGTACTCCTCCTTAAAACTTCAATGCTGTCCCAACACCTAATACAAATCGAGAGCCATCACCCGCACCCGCAACGTCGCGCAAGGCTGGAGTAATCACAAAAGGAAAGTTTTTGAAGGGAGCGATGGAAAGACCCAATGCTAAGTCCTGTCCTGTCCATTCCGCAATCAAACTAACAGGTCGAACAACGCGAACTGCCAAATTTCCAAATACATTGATATTGTTTTCACCCGCATCAACCGCACCGTTGGAACGGAACTGTCCATCACCAACACCAACCGTAAAAGCAACGCGGCTGAAAGCATCATTGAGAGATTCTCGCGTTCGGAATACTTTGGTAACAACTCCATATTTGGATTGTTCAAAGTCGTTGTGACCAATATTTAAAAAGCCATTCCAGCCTAATGCTGCTGATACATCTCCCCCAAATCGACGATGCAGCTTGCCATTAAAACCACCTTCGCCGAAGCTGTCATTTGTCGCTAAAGCGTAGGATAGTTCTACCCCGACGGCTTTATCAGCATTGCCTAAGCCGATGCCGATCCCCGCAGCCCCGACAGAACCACTATCTTCTCGCACGTTGGGTTGATAGGTGCCGCTGATAAAGGCGGTGTTTCTATCGGCACCATAGCCAACTGGGATATAAATGCTCAGGGCGGGCGAAGCTTCAAATTCCTCGATGGGTGCTGGCAACGCTAGCGGCGCAACAGGTTCCGGACCCGGACAGCGTTCTGTAGCCGGTGTGCTTACTTCTTGAGCAACTTGATAAGTTGCATTATCTAAGGATTTAACGTTCTTGATGCTTTGGGAGGCACAGGTATTCCCGGCTTTCGGTTCCGTTGCCATTGACTGGCTGGTTTGTACCGTTGACGAGTTAGCGATCGCTCGATCTGGACGGAGTGCTTCAGCCTTGGATGTAAATGCACTTCCACCGGGTATCGTTCGTTCATTGACAGCCGCTTCGTTGACGGTTTCCCCGTTTCGGAAGGAAGCTAAGTCAGAAGCTTTCCTCCCGGATTCCTCAGATGCAGACTGGTTAATATCAGAAGCTGTTGATAACTGGGAGAGGACGTTATTTGAGGGAAGCGCCGCAGTTTCAGGGATTTCTGGCAAATCAGTTTGGGGGGCAGCTGTCAATGCCGGAAGTTGCCTTACAGCGAATCCTGGGGCCTTCTGAGAAGGCGGCGCAAATTCCTGCCTGGATGCCAATCGTGGTTCTGGTTGGATTTCTGGGGCAGCGATCGCTGTCATACTTCTAGGAGTCACCATCGGGGTGGCAACACTCCCCTCATCGGTCACGGCTGCCTGGGGAGAACCTTCGGAACTCGGACTTTCACTTGCTTGGGCTGTCATCCCTCCAGCCACAAAAGCAGCTAAAGTACAAACAGCAACATGAGGAAAACGCATAAATTAGCCCTACTAAACTCACACCGCTCCAATTGAGAAGTCGGTCTTCCCAAATCGTTGAATAGATACTTATACAGAGTTGGGCGCGTGTATCCGCAGTGATAATCGCGCAAATTTTGCCTCGATTTGAGTAAAAATCATCGCTTCAAATCCCGATCGCCGCTTCCTCTCCCTTCAGCGCGATCGCGTTAGAGAAGCGAGGCGTTAGCCGCACGCTGAGTTCTCAGTTCGCTCCCCTATCCCTCACCGGATAAACTAGCTGTGTCGATATCTATATTTACGGCATGATTGTTTTTGTTGCCCTGCTAGCTTTCTACGTTGCCTGGAATCTGGGCGCAAACGACGTTGCTAACTCGATGGGAACGTCGGTGGGATCGAAGGCTGTCACCCTACGGCAGGCATTGGTGATTGCCGGAGTGTTGGAATTTACAGGTGCCGTGCTGTTTGGTCGTTCCGTATCGGAGACGCTGGCAACCGGGGTTGTCAATCCAGAACTGTTCGCTGCCGTACCTCAGATGCTACTGATTGGCATGGTTTCGGTATTGATAGCCTGTGGCGTCTGGCTGCAAATTGCCACCAGTCTGGGCTTGCCAGTCGCATCATCTCATGCGGTAGTCGGTGCGATCGCCGGTTTTAGCTGGGTGGCGGCGGGTGTCGGTGCCATTGATTGGTCATTAATTGGTCTAATCAGCTTCGCCTGGGTGATAACGCCGATCATCAGTGGCACGATTGCCGCGTTATTCTACAGCGTTGTCAAGCGTTGGATTCTCGATCAACCCAACCCACTTTTTCAACTGCGCGAATGGATCCCCTGGTTGAGCGTGACGTTGCTGGGCGTCTTTGGGGTGATTGTTCTACCCTCTGTGAGTCAACCCATCGATACCTGGCTGACAAATCGTTTCGGCATCAACCTTCCTGCCCACGATATCCCTCTGTTGATTGGCGCGATCTCATCAGTTGGCCTTACCCGGTTCATCTGGCGACAATTAGCCCGCGAGGAAGCAGAGCAGCTTGTAGACACAAGAGTTATCGCGGGAGCCAATGAGACGGACAACCGCGAAATCCCAAACTCCCAATCTAAAATTCTCAATCCCATTGAGCGCCAGCTAGCACGGTTTCAGCTATTAAGTGCCTGCTTCGTCGCCTTTGCCCACGGTTCCAATGATGTTGGCAACGCGATCGCTCCCTTAGCGGCGATCGTTTATATCAATCGCACAGGTTCCGTTCCTATCACTGGCTTTAGCATTCCCCTCTGGATTCTAGTATTGGGCGGTGCCGGTATCGTTGCCGGTCTTGCCGTCTGGGGCAAAAAAGTCATTGCGACAATTGGAGAAGGCATTATTGCCCTCCAGCCGAGCGGTGGCTTCTGCGCCGAACTCGCAACCGCTACGACCATCTTGCTTGCTTCCCGGCTCGGCTTGCCCGTCTCCACCTCCCACGCCCTTGTCGGTGCTGTGGTTGGCATTGGTGCAGTCAAAGACTGGAAATCCATCCGCTTCCAAACGCTGCAATCGATTGGACTCGCTTGGCTAATTACCCTTCCCATTAGTGCGGGTTTGGGGGCAATTATCTTTCTAGTTATCCGTCAGATAGGGGGACAATTCGGAATTTTCCACTTGATGGATTCAATTTAAAACTTTACATCCCCTCTCCGGTTGCCCGATTGGGATACACTCTTTCTGGAAGGAGTTTCTAGGCGGCGGCGGCTACCCTGTTGGGGAAAATGCGTCCGCGTCCAAAAACTCGATCCTAAATGCCAGCGATCAATTGGCTTTCAGGCAGGGAGACACGGCGCTGTTTCATCCGCGTATTACAAAGCTCAAACCTCTGCTTCTAAACGTGGCGCGAACTTTCTTCCCCCTTTTATTGGGGCTTTAGGGATCAAAATATTAGACTTCTTGCAAAAGTTGTCTGAACCCTCCAAAAGTCTCTCGCTCGCGGGAAGAAGAAACTCCCTCTTTGTTCTTCAATATGTCGAGGGAGGATAGTGTCTAAGTAGTTTTTCTTGCAGTCACTGCAAGATTCAACAGTCTAGAAAAAAATTAAATTCACCAGAAAAATCTCTTAAAAATCACCAGAATTTTGGAGTAATCTGTCAGGATTGATGACAAAACATCAAACACTTTCCTTCATCAGAGAAACAACACCTAGTTGAGCAAAATCACATCCATCAGAAAGTGTATCTGCCAAAATATCAGAAATACTAACAAGACTTAAGTAAACTAAGTTAAAACTACACTTCGTTATAGCCAATCGTACCGAGGTTATACGCTAATGGGGCAACTGGACAATCTACCGGAAAATCACAACACCGGAAATGCTACGGCAACAGAGGCTCTTTTGAGGGCGATGACGCAGGAACTTGAGAACCTGAAGCAAAATCTCATCGTCCAGTTGAATCAAGACGTTGAGCGACTCCAGGCTGAGAAATCCCGGTTGGTCGATGAGATCAATCATCTACAAGCTCAGCGTCAGCAATTACCCTCGTCCCAAAGCTCTCTGCCTCAAGAACAAATTGATCAGGATCAGCAGCAATATTTAGTTGGGCAACTCACCCAAGCGATCGCAGAACACCTGCAAGATCTGCTGATGCAACGGCTGTCCCAGCAACCAGGCAGCTCCTATCACCCGCTGGGTGGCACTAGCAGCGCCAATTTGCCGCCCTCGGCAAATGACTACAACGACAGTGCCTACCGAATCCTCTCTTCCTTGGATACAACCCTAAGAACGACTTTTAAAACACTGCAACAAGACATCAGCAGCTATCAAAGTTCGTTCTCCCAGCAGCTGTCGCGGATGCACGGCTTGGAGCAACAAGGAGAAGCAATTTTAGAAACTCTCGTCAATCGCCTGCACGAACAACTGCAAGCAGAAAGCGATGCGCTGCCATTAGTACCATCAGAGTCAGAGGTGGGAGGGCAAGCTTATAGCGATCGCAAACAGCCTCCAGAAGCGAATGCGATTCCGTTCTCGGTTCCGGCTGCCCCGTTACCACCGCCACACCAACCTAAACCAAGCTCCCAAGGTCAGTTAGGGTTATTGTTGATTTTAATTTCTACCGTGGCGCTGTCGGTTCATAACGTGGTTGTCCAAATCATTGGCAGAGAAAGTCAAATTTTTAACTTGTTTTCCTTGGGAGGATTCATCAAGCTAGGTTTGGGCAACTCGCTGTTAATTTTGTGGTTCCGGATGATGGTGGTGCTGCCTTTAATGGCTTTACTTGCCATCGTTCTCTATCCCAACGTGTGGAGGGATATTAAGAAGTTTTTATTAGATCCAGACCGGCGCGGACTTTTAACGGTAGTCGGGAGTGGCTTCTTCCTGTTTTTGTCGCAAGTGCTGATTTATATCGCCATCCCCCAAATTGGCCCAGGGGTTGCAGTGACAATTCTGTTTATGTATCCAATTATTACAGTCCCGCTGGCGTGGCTGTTTTTTGGCGATCGTCCCACCTTCCTGCGCGTTGGAGTGATGTGTACGATTTCCTTGGGTGTTATCCTCGCAGCTTGGCCTAAAATCTTCCCGGCGGTTAATAGTGGGGTGGCAAGCATTTCTGGGGTGGGAGTTGGCACCGCCGCCGCCTCAGGAATCGCCTTTGCCTTCTACCTGATTTTTATGCAGCTTGGCTTTCAAAAGCTTCACCCCGTCCCCGTCAGCTTGGTTCAGTTTACAACCATCTTTGTCCTGGCTAGCATCAGTCTGATGTTGCCATTACCAGAAAATTTGGCTGTTCAGGTTATCCCGGATAAGCGCCTGGGTTTGATTATCGGCGGCGTTGTCTTGGGGATATTAACTCTAGCGGGCTATTTGTTAAATAACTTTGGCGTTCGCTTCTTGGGTGCCGCACGAGCCTCGATTATCGCTTCTAGTGGCCCTGTGTTAACAGCAGTTTTGGCATTTTTGATTATTCCGAGCGCTCAGAATGCTTTACAGCCGATATCAATTTTCGGCATCGTACTGGTGACGCTGGGAGTGTTTGCCCTAAGTTTTGAGCGGCTGCTGGTTCAAAACAAGGCGCAACCCGCAAAATAAACGATGCTGTTGGTTAATTGATTCGTCTTAGGGTGGGCAATGCTCACCCTTTTTTTATTGTTTGTTATTGGGCACTTCTAATTTATTCAAAAGGCGCGATCGCGTCTTTCTCTCTAGTCAAATTTGAATCCGATCGCTCTTACCCCACCAACGTCAACACTCCTGCTGCAAAATCAAATACCAATCGCTTTTTCTGCTGGGGATTCACGCGCTGATACTGAAGCGCTCCCCAAAAATAAATATCGCCCCAGAGGATACTTCTAGGGCGATAAGCCTCTCAGCAATGCTGAGTTTTGATTTTCAACGGAGAGGGTGGGATTCGAACCCACGTTAAGTTGCCCTAAACAGCATTTCCAGTGCTGCGCCTTCAACCACTCGGCCACCTCTCCAGAGGTTTATTTATTTTGAAATGTGCAACTCAAAGCTGCGATTTTTAATAATACACTAAAACTATGACGAATTACCACACCATTCGGATACGCAATCGCCAAACCGGCACTCACCATGACCTTCAGGTGCCAGAAGATCGCTATATCCTATCTAGCGTCGAGCATCAGAGCGTCGAGTTGCCTTTTTCCTGTCGCAATGGCGCTTGTACCACCTGTGCCGTGCGCGTCCTCTCAGGGGAAATCCATCAGCCAGAAGCAATGGGGCTTTCTCCGCAACTGCGCGACAAAGGCTATGCTCTACTCTGCGTAAGTTATCCTCGCTCCGACTTGGAAGTAGAAACTCAGGATGAGGATGAAGTTTACGAACTCCAGTTCGGTCGCTATTTTGGCAAGGGCAAAGTCCGTTTCGGTTTACCGCTGGATGAAGAATAACCAAAGGCGATCGCGAAAAACAAAAAGGCAAAAGAATTTTCTCTTTTGCCTTTTGGCTTTTGGCTTTTGGTTTTTCTTGGTCGGTTGCCAAGCGAAAGAAGTTCCGACAGGCGTCACCGTGAAGGTGGAGCGGGTTGTCACCGGACAAACCCTGGAAGTGCTGGATACCAGCAAGCAATCCGCTTTGGTAGAGCGAGTGCGGCTGCTGGGAATCGAGGCACCCGACATGAAACAGCAGCCTTGGGGATCGGCGGCTCAAGAGCGGCTCAAGCAGTTGATTGGCGGACAATCCGTTTTGTTAGAGTCGGATGGATCGAGCAAAGACCAGTTTGAGCGCCGGTTAGCTTATGTGTGGAAAGATGGGGTATTGCTGAACGAGCAGATGGTGGTAGAAGGGTATGTGTTTGTACCGCGATCGCTCAACAACAAATATGACCAACGGCTCACCACCGCTCAAGAATATGCTCGAATTATGGGCAAGGGCATTTGGAACCCAGAAAAACCCATGCGCTGGACTCCAGCAGAGTTTCGGCGTCAAAATCGCTAACGGCTCATTGCGAATGGCTAATTATTCATTGTTCAATGCCATTAGCTATTAGCCACAAATATGACACACCATACCCCTGACCAACTGCAAATTTTTCTAGATATTGCCACCGAGGCGGCGCTAGCTGCTGGTGCCGTCTTGCAAAGCTACTGGGGCAAATTAGAAGCCGTTGAAGAAAAAGGACGTCCAGGCGACCTCGTAACCGAAGCAGATAAAGCCGCCGAAGCCACCATTCTTTCAGTCATCAATCGCCATTTTCCCCACCATCAAATCCTGGCAGAAGAATCCGGGCAACTGGGAGATACAAAAAGCGAATACCTCTGGGCAATCGATCCCCTAGATGGCACCACAAATTATGCTCATCAGTATCCCTTTTTCTCCGCCTCAATCGGGTTACTGATTGACGGAGTTCCCCAAGTCGGTGTCGTTTACGATCCATTTCATCAGGAGTTGTATCGCGCTGCCAAAGGCTTAGGAGCCACTTGCAACCGGAGGAGCATCCGAGTTTCCAAAACAGCCGAGTTGAGCAAAAGCTTGCTTGTCACCGGCTTTGCTTACGATCGACGCGAAACAGCAGACAATAACTACGCTGAATTTTGTCACCTTACGCATCTCACTCAGGGTGTCAGGCGCAGCGGTTCCGCATCCATCGATCTCGTTCATGTTGCCTGCGGACGCCTGGATGGCTACTGGGAAAGGGGTTTACAGCCTTGGGATCTGGCAGCCGGAGTGGTAATCGTGGAGGAAGCCGGGGGCAAAGTCAGCTCCTACGATGGGAGTCCTTTAGCGATTCATTCCGGTCGGATTTTGGCAACAAATGGTTATCTACACCCACAGCTCAGTCAAGAACTGTTGCAAATTACACCTCTAAGTAGATGGCAATAAGTAGATGGCAAAGTGCTAAAAATCAGGCTTCTCTGTAAGCAAGGTCACACATAGGTTTCGCAAGGGAAGTATATTAGAAAGAATATTCGGCTCTGACGGTGGGACAGCGGGCTATGTCATTTCGGATCGACCGTGGACTGTTCAAGTTTGATTTCACAGACCACCACGCAATTTTAGGGGTGCCAGTAGATGCAGGCGTCAATGACATCCGCAAACGGTATCTCAAAATTGCCCGGAGATTGCATCCGGATAGTTGCAAGGCTGAAAACGAAGCAGAAAAACAGCGTGCCAGCCAGATGTTGTCAAAATTGGTAAATCCTGCCTACGAGCAACTGTCTCAGGATCGCACGCGGGCAGAATACGTCGTTATGGTCGGGCGAATGGGTAAGCGCTTGGCTGGGGAAGGGGCGAACGCTCAACCCCAAGGTGAAACCGCGAAACAGTTAGCTCAGGCGGGGGGCGATTTAGAGCATTCCTATAAAACGGCACTGCAAAAGCTAGCACAAACGCAATATGAATCTTTGAGCCAAGTCCTAGAAGTGACGGCTCAAATCAGCGAACTGAATATGGTTTATCTGAGGCGGAAGGGGGGTTCTGGGGTAGCAACGCCGATGATGTCAGATAAACGTCCTGTCACGGGGGCTGCTGGCGGAAATGCATCGCCGCCCCCAGCGCCGCCCCCACCGCCACCAACACCAACACCATCATCAGTGGCGGAACCCTATTTCCGTCGTGCTGATGAGTTGATAACGAAGAACCAGTTTGCGAAGGCGGAGATAGAGTTGCGGGAAGCCCTGAAAATGGAGCCGAACAATAGCCGTTGCCATAGCTTATTAGGGATGGTTTATTTGAAGCAAACTCCGCCTAAGGTGACAATGGCGAAGGTACATATCACCCAAGCTTTGAAATTAAACCCTCAAGATCCGATTGGGATAGAGGGCAAACAGGCACTAGACAAGCTGGCACAAAAAGTGGCGGGTGGCAAGACAACGACGCCGCCTAAGCCAGGGCAGGGCAAGCCAGGGCAGGGCAAGCCGGAGGATAAGTCTGGAGGCGGTTTATTTGGTATGTTTGGTAAGAAGAAATAAGAAAGCGATTTCTTCGATTAGCAACTCGGCTATTAGATGTTTGAAAGTTTTCGGTGAGAACTAGAGTCAAACCGTCAACTGGCTAATCGCGAATATTTCGCTTGAAAATCGCTTGTCAACTAACAAAAAACAACGACTGAATGGTTTATCAACCCCCGGCAGGCGCGAGGGATTTGCTGCCTCTCGATGTCGCTCAAAAAAGCTGGATTGAAGATCGGTTGCAGCAGGTGTATCACCGCTGGGGCTATCACCGGATTATCACCTCCACTCTAGAGCGGTTGGATACTTTGATGGCAGGCGGAGCCATCCAGCGCTCGACAGTGATTCAAATACAGGATGCTGAGGAGGGGACGCTCGGACTGCGCCCAGAACTGACGGCTTCGATCGCCCGTGCATCTGTGACGCGGATGGCTGGTGTTACTTATCCGCAACGCCTCTACTACAACGCAAATGTATTCCGCCGTCCGCAGGGCAGCAATTACGGACGTCAGCAGGAATTTTACCAGGCAGGGGTAGAGCTGTTGGGTGCGGGGGGTGTCTTGGCAGATGCAGAAGTGCTGTTGTTGCTGGGAGACTGCTTGAAGTGTCTGGGGTTAAGCCAGTGGCAGGTAATTTTGGGAGAAGCGGGGTTAACGCGATCGCTTTTTTCTCCGTTTCCAGTTCATCTGCAAGAAAAAGTGCGACGGGCGATCGCGCATCTCGATCGAATCGCACTGGAAACTCTGCCCCTTTCCCCCGAATTGCGAGAACGAGCTTTATTTCTATTTGAGCTGCGGGGACATCCTGCTGATGTGCTGCAACAAGTTTCCACCCTAGATTTAGCAGAATCTGAGCGGCAAACAGTCAATACTCTGAAATCCCTGATCGATCTTCTCAATGAAGGCTGTTCCCATCAGCAAAGCTTCCCCGTAACTCTGGATCTCAGCTTGATCCAAACCTTTAACTATTACACCGGCATTGTGTTTGAAGTCGTTAGCGATACAGACACTCAAGCACGGGTTTTAGCCCAGGGTGGACGCTATGACCAACTGCTGGGACTCTATCATCCCCAGGGGCAAACTTACCCCAGTATTGGCTTTGCGCTGAATATTGAAGACTTATATCAAGTCTTGCTCTCGAAGGCTGGTATGCCCCGCGAAACGCCCGCGAGTGATTGGTTAGTCGTTCCTTCATCTCCCCAAGCCTATCTGGCAGCGTTCGCCTACGCCCAAACCCTGAGAGATTCGATTCATCTGGTACGAGTGGAAATGGATTTAGGGGAGCGATCGCCTGAAGATGTGCGAGAATATGCCCGTAGCCGTCACATCCGTCGCATTGCCTGGGTGGAAGCTGAGGGTGCTACTAAAATTGAGACGCTGAGTTAGATTTTTTAACGCAAAGGTACGCGCAGAGGTACGCAAAGGGGAGGCGATTTTTCTTGCAAAATTTCACCTTTATTTGCATACTTTTGCATTTAAAAAGTCTCGTTTCAGCTATCAGCTTTCAAAAGACTTTGGTAGGCTATAGAAGCAGCCGTCTGCCAATCCCAAGAGAGAGAACACTGTGCCGCATACGATTGTTACTAATACCTGCGAAGGCGTCGCTGATTGTGTCGATGCCTGCCCTGTTGCCTGTATTCACGAAGGACCTGGCAAAAACACGAAGGGGACTGACTGGTACTGGATTGATTTTGCCACTTGCATTGACTGCGGCATCTGCCTACAA
Source organism: Trichocoleus sp. DQ-A2 (assembly GCF_039961915.1). Classification (NCBI taxonomy): domain Bacteria; kingdom Bacillati; phylum Cyanobacteriota; class Cyanophyceae; order Leptolyngbyales; family Trichocoleusaceae; genus Trichocoleus; species Trichocoleus sp. DQ-A2. Next base: position 173,658 of record NZ_JAMPKD010000007.1, on the reverse strand, counting down.
GTCTGCCCCGTGGAAGGCGCAATTGTCCCCGAAGAACGCCCCGATTTGCAAAAAACACCCTAATTGTTGATTATTCATGGTTCATGGTTGATGCAGGAATTGCAATACATCATGAACCATAAAAAATAAATATTAAATAATAAATAAGAACGAATGACTAATGAACCTTTATTAGAAGTTGAAGATGTTTGGGCGGGATATGTCAAAGATTTGGATATCCTTCAAGGGGTGAATTTCAAGATATATCCAGGTGAATTAGTTGCCGTAATTGGCCCTAATGGTGCCGGAAAATCAACATTAGCAAAGACTATCTTTGGACTTTTAAACCCTCATAAAGGCAAAATTACTTTCAAAGGCGAAAATATTGCTGGCTTAAAGTCGGATCAAATTGTTCGGCGGGGAATGTGCTACGTGCCGCAAATCTCGAATGTGTTCCCATCGCTGACGGTGGAAGAGAATCTGGAGATGGGCGCGTTTATTCGCAACGTCCCTTTGAAACCACTTAAGGATCATATCTTTACCACTTTTCCCGTTCTGGCTCAACGGCGGCATCAGCGTGCTGGAACTCTTTCAGGGGGAGAACGGCAGATGCTGGCGATGGGAAAAGCTTTGATGTTGGAACCCACTCTGTTGCTGCTGGATGAACCTTCGGCGGCGCTGTCTCCCTTATTGGTCAATAACGTTTTTGAGCAGATTCAAGCGATTAATCAAACGGGCAAAGCAATTGTCCTGGTGGAACAAAATGCCCGGAAAGCTTTAGGCATGGCACACCGGGGTTATGTGTTGGATACAGGACGCGATCGCTTCACAGGTCCCGGCTCCGAACTCTTGAACGATCCGAAGGTAGGAGAACTGTATCTGGGCGCAGGTAAAGCTCACTGACGCATTGAGCGATCGCTGCTAAAAATTAAAGAAATTGGCACTATACAAATAGTGTTCGCTTTGGTACTATATTTTTTATAATTGGAATCCATGCGCCCATATATATTGCTGAAATTTAGAACAATACAATTAACTTCTGGAATTTTACAGCAACCCTCCGGAAATTAAAAATATTTTTGATTGAATTCCCGATAAAATTTGTCGTTTCAATCTCAACGAATTGATAGACAAGGCAGCAGCGAGAAGAGAGAAGATTTTCTTCAAAATTCCTATAGAAGCAAGGCTGTTGTGAAAGAAAAGCAGATAGTCAGACAATCAAAACGAGAGACATCTGTGGCATACAATAGTTCCACGTCTCGCGCAGGATGATTTGGCATCTTGGCAGTATTAAAACTCCACCCTCAGCATTTGCAAGCCATCCGCACCCATGCCGAAAGCACCTATCCCGAAGAGTGCTGCGGTTTGCTGCTGGGTAAACTGGCGGAAGATGGCAAAACCGTAGTGGAAGTCATGCCAACCGAGAATCGCTGGAATGCAGAAGCAGTAGAAGTATTTCAAGAAATTGAAGGTTCCGCCAAACTGGGTTCAGATAAGCGAGACAGATACGCGATCGCTCCCGAAGATATGCTAAAAGTACAAAAGCTGGGACGCGATCGCCAACTTGATATCATTGGGATTTACCACTCCCATCCCGACCATTCAGCAATTCCTTCGGAATTCGATCGGGCATGTGCGTGGTCAGTGTACTCGTATATTATTGTCTCTGTTCAACAAGGTAAAGCTGGCGATCTCCGCAACTGGAGTCTCGACGACGCCCACCAGTTCCAGCCTGAAGAAATGATAATTGTTGAAACAACCTAGATTAATAACTTAATTTTAAAAACGATTAAGACCCAAGGATACAAAGACTATTGTATTTTTGATAGGCTGTTAACTCTGTCTGCCCTCACTAAAAGGCCATGCTCAATCCCAATCTGGATGAAATCCAGCTTTCCAAAGAAGAATACGAACGCTACTCTCGCCACCTAATCCTGCCCAAAGTTGGACTGGAAGGACAAAAACGCCTCAAAGCCGCCAGTGTCCTGTGTGTTGGTACAGGTGGACTGGGTTCGCCCCTGCTGCTGTATCTCGCAGCTGCTGGTATCGGACGCATCGGCATTGTCGATTTTGATGTCGTTGATAGTTCCAACTTACAACGGCAAGTCATTCACGGCACCTCTTGGGTAGGGAAACCCAAAATTGAATCGGCAAAAAACCGGATTTTAGAAATTAATCCTGATTGCCAAGTTGATTTGTACGAAACCCGCCTGAGTTCAGAGAACGCCCTGCAAATCCTTGAACCCTACGATGTTGTCGTAGATGGCACCGATAACTTCCCCACACGTTATCTTGTTAATGATGCTTGTGTGCTGTTAAACAAGCCCAACGTCTACGCCTCTATCCTCTTTTTTGAAGGTCAAGCAACGGTATTTAACTACGAAGGGGGTCCCAATTACCGCGACCTCTATCCGGAACCGCCACCACCCGGATTAGTTCCTTCTTGTGCTGAAGGAGGCGTTCTCGGCGTTCTGTGCGGCGTGATTGGCACCATCCAGGCAACTGAAGCGATCAAAATCATCTTAGGTCAGGGGAATACCCTGAGTGGGCGGTTGTTGCTGTATGACGCCTTGCAAATGAAGTTCCGGGAACTGAAACTGCGTCCGAACCCGGAAAGACCAGTCATTGACAAATTAATTGATTACGAAGAATTCTGCGGTATTCCACAAGCAAAAGCGGAAGAGGCAAAACAGCAGATGGAAATGTCAGAAATGACGGTTCGGGAATTGAAGGAATTGCTCGATAGCGGTGCAAATGATTTTGTCCTGCTTGATGTTCGCAATCCTAACGAGTACGAAATTGCTAAAATTCCGGGTTCCGTTTTGGTTCCGTTACCAGATATTGAAAATGGTGCGGGTGTCGCCCAAGTGAAGGAATTGCTCAACGGTCATCGCTTGATTGCCCACTGTAAAATGGGTGGACGTTCGGCGAAGGCGCTGGGTATTTTGAAACAAGCTGGAATAGAAGGCACCAACGTCAAAGGCGGAATTACCGCTTGGAGTCGAGAAATTGACCCTTCGGTGCCTGAATACTAAAAAGGTTTAAGGTTACAGCTTTGAATTTAGTAACCTTTAATAGAGGCGTTCTGTGAGAACGTCTCTATTTTTCTAGATTTGATTCTAGATTTTAACTTGCTAACTTCTTGGGTACAGATGTGGGGTTCGATTGTTATTCGCTTTTGGAGGGAGATCGCTTCCCCAATCGCATTTTTAGTTGCAGCCGATAACATTAGACTGAGTGCAAAGGTGCAAACTGCTACCAATGTCCAAGTAGGATAGCTTGTGACCTACTTATGTAGAACTATCATGCAAAACAAAAGTAGCGAACGTGCCTTGTCTCGTTCCCGACGATTATCTTCTACTGGGCTAGCCCTGACCGCAGGATTATTTTCGATCGCTGTTGAGACCGTTCCTGCCACCGCCACCCATTTCAGCCCCTTTCAATACTGCGCTGCCGAATTAAGGGCGGTTGGTATCTCTACAGAACTCTCTGCCTCTAGCTGTTCGGATGCCCTCAAACCGACAGATTTATCCGCTTGCGTGTTTAATATTAACCGAGAAGCTCAGATTGCCTCACAAGATGCTCTGGCTGCCTGTCTCCGGGTGCGACGTCCCATCGAGTTAGGCAGGTGCGTGATTAATATTTCCCAAGATACCAAAAACCCGCCGTTGCTGGAGGTACTCGAATCCTGCCGTCGTAGCCTCCTACCAATCCGCTTTGCTGAATGCGTTGTCGGTTTGAATCGCCAGTTGGAGATTTCTGCCACCAAAGCGCTGGATACTTGCATTTCAGCAGATAATTTGCCCCGCAACTTATCCCCCACTTTTGCGCCGCCGCCACCCCGAAAGCCGACGCCTGACTTTACGCCGCCGGCGGAACCTCTACCTCAGTTGGCACCTTTGCCAAATTTGGACGCAGAACCCGTTGTTCCTGCTGCGCCGGTTAATCCTTAAATGGTAAGGGTAATGGCTAATGGGTTCAACGTTTGAAGTCTCTACAACTCAGACGCGATTTATCGAGTCTTTACAACTCAAACCGCTTATTACCAATTACCTGTTCCAAGTCAGCCGGTGTGTTGCAATTAAATAAGAGCGATCGCTCAGTTAGGGGCAGTTCTTGTACGGGATGTTGAGACAACCATTGCTGAAAGGATCTGCCCCCTTTATTAATGAATTCAGTCAAGCTAGGCAAACAGCGACGGCGATAAAAACCGCATAACGGTTCCCAGCCTTTGGGATGTCGGGGGAGGAAGGCAATACAATCTTCTGGTACCTCTGGTAAATGCTGTACCCAATTCTGCAAAACTTCCTCTTTCAAATTGGGTAAATCGCAGGCAAGTAACAGCACCCATTCTGTTTGCACTGGCGCGAGTCCTTGAGCAAAGCCAATCAGTGGCCCCTGGGGTTTCTCATCGTTAGAAAAAGAGTGTGGTTCTCCTGTCCCGACTTCTCGAATTAATTTACAGGTGCTGGGTACAATATCTTGATATCGTTCGATCCACAGCGTTACCACATACACTTTTGAAGCACACGCTTGGGCAACTTCACAAACCCGCCGAATCAGGGGAACGCCCTTAACAGAAATTAGGGCTTTATCCCGCCCCATACGAGAACTTTTTCCACCTGCCAAAACAATTGCTGTCAGCGATACAGCCGAGGATGGGTTCATTGAATATTCATTAAACAATCGGGGAATCGGGAATCGGTAATTTTTGAGCGATCGCGCATAAGCGGTGAGTCATGAGTGATTTATTCAAAACTCAAAAATTTAACCGATTATAAATTACCCATGACCCAATAAATTGAAAGCAAATTAATAGGTTGTTAAAACGACTGTGCGGGTTGGATTGTCCCATTTAACGGATACTTTAAATGGCTGCAAATCTACCGCTTTGATATATTCGAGATTCCGGTGAGTAGTGGTGCGGAAGTCTGCGACTTTACTCGGATCGATTCCTAAAGACTTTAGGAAAACAACCGGAATACAAGCATTCCCATTCACCAAAATTCCTTGATTTTGATATAGCTGGGCGTTGATTTTGACACTAATAACGGGGTAGCTAGGAGGAGGGGGAGGCGTTAAGCCCTGCCTCTGAGCTTCCTTCCGACTCCATGCTTCTAGACCGTCCGCCAATCCACGGGCGAAGTCTGGACGCTTCGTTTGAAATAAAGAGCGATCGCTTGGATTGGTAATAAACCCCAACTCCATCAGCACAGAGGGAATATCCACTTGACGGCAGAAACCCAAACTCCCGACACCTGTGGCGATATCCGATTTAACCCCACGAGATGGCAAACTGGGAACTGCCTTCAGTAAGGATTGCAGCAGTAACTGGGCATCGCCTTCGCGTTGCTCGTTGCCGTCAGTATAGAAGACGCTGGCACCCCGGATATTAGTGTTGCCGACGGAATCGGCGTGAATTTCTAAAGCGACGTCGCCACGGCGGGAGTAGGCGTTGATCCAAGTAATCGTTTCCTTCAAACTCAGGGAATCGGGAACCGAGGAAACCTCTAAACCGCGCGATCGCATTTCCTTAACCGCAGCATCGCGGGTAAGCCGCATTTCTCTGTCTTCTGTAGTGCCTCCAGATTGTGCGCCCGGATCGCCAGCACCATGTCCAGCGGAAAGAAAAATTCGTACCATTTTACGATCTCTCCAAAATTTTAATCGCCTTGAATGTTGTCGTAATTCATTCCGATCCATCCCCACAAAGATAGAATCCGCAGGCTCAGCTGATACTTTCTTGCCCACACATCCAGGCTATGATACGCCGTATTGTAACTTAGCCCTGAGAGAGTCGATGGAGCGGTTGATTTCAGCACTGGGGTTGGCTGTTTTTGTGGGATTATCTTATGCCTTCTCAGTGAACCGGCGTGCTGTGCGTTGGCGTCCGGTATTTTGGGGGCTTGGGTTAGAGTTTATTTTTGCACTGCTGATTCTGAAAACTCCCGGCGGTTTAGCTGTATTTAAGTTTCTCGGCGATGTCGTTAGCCGCTTTTTAGAATTCTCTGATGTGGGTGCCAAATTTGTCTTTGGAGATAACTTTGTCGAACACTTTTTTGCTTTTAAAGTGCTGCCGACGATTATCTTTTTTTCTTCCTTCATCACGGTGCTATACCACTACGGCATTGTGCAGCGAGTGGTGAATGGGATGGCGTGGGTCATGATGAAGACGATGGGAACATCAGGGGCTGAGTCTTTATCGTGTGCGGGGAACGTCTTTTTAGGGCCAACTGAGTCACCGTTACTGGTGAAGCCTTATGTGGCGACGATGACGCAATCAGAACTTCATGCAGTAATGACCGCGGGCTTTGGGACAATTGCGGGTGGCGTATTAGGGGCATATCTCTCCTTTGGGATTCCACCGGCACATCTGATTGCCGCTTTCTTCATGACTGCCCCGACTTCGCTGGTTGCCTCAAAATTGCTTTATCCAGAAACGGAAGTCCCCAAGACGGTTGGCAAGGCAGGGATAGAGGTGGAGAGTACCTTTGTGAATGCGATTGACGCAGCAGCTGGGGGAGCAATTGACGGGACAAAACTGGCAGTGAATGTCGCGGCGATGATTATTGCCTTTTTGGGGTTACTGGCTTTCGTCAATGCGCTCCTGGGATGGTTGGGGGGGCTTCTTGGCGTGCCTTTGCTGTCGTTGGAGTGGATGTTGTCTTTTGTAATGGCTCCCGTTGCGTGGCTGCTCGGAGTGCCTTGGGCTGACTGCGCTCAGGTGGGGGTGTTGTTAGGAAAAAAGACAATTTTGAATGATTTTATCGCCTATCTGGATCTGAAGACGCTGATTGAGCAGAAGGCGATATCCGAACGGGCGGTAATTATCTCAACCTACGCTTTGTGCAACTTTGCCAATATTGGCTCGATTGGAATCACAATTGGTGGAATTGGCGGGATGGCACCGAATCGTCAGAAAGATTTAGCGAGAATGGGTGTCAGGGCGATGATTGGCGGTTTGTTCGCGGGTTTTATGACCGCTGCGATCGCGGGAATATTATTGTGAGCAAGGCATTCAGTTGAAGAATTCTCTAGAAGCACTAATTCTCTAGAAGCACTATTGTTATGTTAATTCGCTATAGCTAGAGGTTCGGGTAGTCGCAGCAAAGGATATCATCGGCGGTGGTGAAGGCGATCGCTTATCCCGTTACTTTGCTTCCCGCCCGGATGTTGTTGTAAGTTAAAGGCAAAGCGATCGCAGGTCAATATGGAAAAATACATTCCCCTCATAGCACGAGCTTTCTTAGCCGCCATTTTTTTGAAATCCGGCTTTGATAAGATTACGGGCTTTAGTGGCACACAACAGTTTATGGCTAAAAACGGCATCCCGTTAGCGCTAACGGGACTGTTGCTAGTTGCGGCAATTATTCTTGAATTGGCTGGCGGATTATCAGTAGTGCTAGGTTACAAAGCGCGTTGGGGAGCGATCGCGCTAATTATCTTTATGATTCCAGCTACGCTAATTTTTCACACCGATTTTGACGACCGAATGCAGGTGATTGCGTTCATGAAAAACTTAGCAATTATCGGGGGATTGCTCATGGTCTACTATATTGGCTCTGGGCCAATTAGTTTGGACGAGCAGATGGCATCTAAGCGTTCTGATTAACTCACTAGCTGAGTTGATGAAAGATGCGATCGCGTTTCCCCTCACTAGCAAGCGTGCGAGCAACACTAAGAATACATACGCTGACGCGATCGCTTTTTAGGATTTAACCTTGTATCTGCTCGTCCATCTGCTGCTCCAATCGCTCTAGCAATGTATTAACATCTGCGGCGACTTTCTCAAAGCAAACGGGAGGTGGAGGTTCTGGTTGAAACTGAACCAGCTTTATTTGCCCCTCGCCAATTCCAATGATCAGAACCTCCACTTCAGGGTTATGAGCCTCCACAACTCCTACCATCTCCTGAAGCTGGTTTTCGACTTTATTATTGAGTGTTTCTATCGCCTCTTTTGGACAATAGACGAAATGCGGCTTTGGTTGCACATCGATCCCTAGATAACCTTGAGTGTCTCCATTTTCTAACCACAAACCCCAAGATAATGCTGCCAATTCTTGCTGATTAGCTTTGACAAACTGAGCCAGCTGGTTTCGCCAGCTTTTTTCTCCGGAATCAGAAGGAGTTTTACCAAATTGAATCATTGCTTATCTTCTTGGGTGGTTACAGATGCATTTGGCGCTGCGAATGAGAGAAAAACTCAACAGCGCGATCGCTGCTCAAGTCTGAATTCTCGCTGACGCGATCGCGCAGCGGATGCGCCTAAGCAGAGAAATTAACTTTCAGGAGATTTTAAAGCTTGATCTAACACGCTCCGAGCTTGCTCTGCTTTCGAGCGAGCCTCGTGGTAGCGCAGATTCACTTGAGCAAAGGTTTTGAGAACCTTAAAACCGTCCTTGAGTTGCGCGATTTCCTCTTCACTCACCGACTTTTCTGAAAACAGGATATCTACTTGAGCGCGAACCTTCAGCGCCTCGGCGCGTGATTCCTGCACCTTCAGCTTCAGTGTGGCAAGGTTGCTCAAAACTTGTACAGCTTGGGTTACGGCGTCTTCATCGCTAGTCCCATCCGCTTCTAGCTCTTTGACTTCAATCAGTTGTTCCGGACTAAATCCATCTTCAAGATCGGTGGGTAGCTTGTCTGCATCCATGAGTTCCATGAGCTGCTCCATCGCTTTCTCACGGGCTTTTTTTGAATCTTTGCCTGAAACAGTCAGGATGACTTCTGGGCTTTGTGCGAGAGTGTACTGAACCATATCTAATGCAGGGGGAATGCAGAGAGAACTTGTCTAGCCGTAACTTGTCTAGCCGTAAAAGTCTGGTTAGTTTAACCAAGCCGACAGGATTATTTTAAGGCAAACGAAAGCTGTTCCTGTAGGAGATATGCTGACTGGGGGAAAATGAGAACTGACAAGTCAGCGCGAGGCTAATCCCTCGCTTCGCTGTTTTCATGCCCAAAGGGCTGTACGCGATCGCGCCTTTGGCATATCTGCCAAGCATGAATTACCGAATCCCAACAGGTTGCATACAACGTCTCTAGACAAAATTCTCGCTCATAAAGACTGATTTTCAACCCCCTTCCTTTGCGTAGCCGCAAATTTCTCTTCGCTAGGGGAATATGCTTTAAGTCTGCCAAGCTTTGAGAACCTTATCCCAAACAGTGGTCAGTGATTGTTTCAATTGGTACTGACGATACCATTTCTGAAAGGCTTTTTCGTAATCTTCGCCTCCCGATTGAAAGGTATTCAAAGCATTAAGCCCTAGAGCTAATCCCCAGAATAAGGCGATATATAAAGACCAAGAAAGCTGACCGGCATTTACTAAATTCAGCAGCATCAAAAACGAATTGATCACTGTATATTTGCCAGCTTGTTTTTGTAATTTGGTGCGTCGGTAGAGATTAAAATCCTGCCGCTTTTGGATTTCTCCCTGTTTGGCTTGCCACTGCTGTTCTGCCACCTGAAGACACTCTGGAGAGATTTCTAATTCAGAGGCGATTTCCAGTAGCTGTTCGCGGGTAAATTCTGTGTCGTCAGTTTGACGCGCGATCGCAATCTGGAGAATTTGCTGAATCTCTTCTTGATTGTAAGAGCGGGTGATTTGAGTTTCGGAGACGGGCATAGGGAAACACCTGCGGTCGTCGAGGTTGGGAGAGTTTTTCTGCCCCAAGGACGTGATGCAGAAGTCAGCCTTTCAAGAGCAGTACTGATTCTATTATGCCGAGGCAAAAGTAAGAATGCCTCACACTAGGCTATTACAAAACCGAACCTTAACGGACGGATAGTACGGTAGCTGAAAGATTAAAATCCTCGTTACATATCGTTACGATAAAGAGGTGCAAGAAAGAGAGGTTCAATTTAAGCCTCTCAGATGTTAAAGCAGAGGTGGCGTAATGAACGGCACGATTCGCGTCGGCAATTTATTCGGAATTCCCTTCAACGTACATCCAACCTGGTTCTTTGTCCTGGCTTGGGTGACGGTGAGTTATGGCAGTGGACTAGCGGCTCAATTTCCCGGACTCGGCGGGGGATTACCCTGGCTACTGGGATTAATTGCGGCGCTGCTGTTGTTTGCATCCGTCTTGGCGCACGAACTGGGACACAGTTTTGTGGCTATCAAGCAGGGAATTGAAGTTAAATCTATCAACTTATTTCTGTTTGGTGGTCTCGCCAGCTTAGAAAAAGAATCAAAGACCCCAGCAGGAGCATTCTGGCTGGCAATCGCAGGGCCTTTAGTCAGTTTGGCGCTGTTTGGTCTAATTAGCGCGATTGGCTTTACCACGAGCATTTCCGGGCCGTTTGGAGCAATCCTCGGAGTGCTGGCTTACGTCAACTTAGTGCTGGCGCTGTTTAACCTGATTCCTGGCTTGCCCCTGGATGGTGGGAATATCCTCAAGGCGTTGGTTTGGAAGATCACCGGCAATCCTTATAAAGGTGTCGTGTTTGCGGGTCGCGCCGGTCAAGTCATTGGTTGGATAGCGATCGCTTCTGGTCTGGTTCCGCTACTATTAGGCGGCGGTCTTAACTTCTGGAACTTGTTAATCGGTTGGTTCTTGCTGCAAAACGCGGGTCGAGTAACCCAGGCTGCTAGAGTGCAGGAACAACTAGCCGCTTTGACCGCAGAAGACGCAGTTATGAGTGATAGCCCAATTGTATCTGAGTCGCTTTCCCTGAGAGAGTTTGTTAACGAGTACATCATTGGCAAAAACGAAGCGTCGCGGTTCTTAGTTACCAATGAGGAAGGACAATTAGTGGGAGCGATCGCAGTTGACGATCTCAAAGCTGTCCCAACCTCCCAGTGGACTGAAATATCAGTCGCACAGCTAACAAAACCCGTCGAATTCTCCACAACCGTCAAATCCGATCAATCTTTACTAGAAGTGGTGACACTACTAGAACAAGAAAAACTCACTCAACTACCCGTGATTCGTGAAAACGGCGTGCTAGTAGGACTTCTGGAAAAAGCTTCGATTCTCAACTTACTCCAGAGAAGAGCGCAAGCAAATCCTGCTTAATCAATTTCGGATTTTGAATTCAGCTAAATAACAAGTGCGCTTAGATGTAGGGGCGGGTTAATAACCCGCCCCTACTGCTATACATCCCAATCTTGCAAATATACCTTGCGATTAGAAATCGCGGCTACGCCAACCCCCTTACCCCCCTTCAAGAAGACGGGGGGCAGAAGTTGCTTCGCTTCTATTCAACAAAATCCGCCTATGCGCTAAGGCACACGCTACGCTAACGCGGACTTTTGAAACCCGCATAGGTGGGTTTAGTCTGTATAGATGCGAATTCTATTCGCCCTCTTTACTAAGAGTATTTACAGCAACCAACTTTTTGAGGCAAAATCAGCAGGCTCATCGGTTGGAGGTTCAGAGAAGATGTTAGATACCCGCTCAGATGTTTTGTGCTTCTGTGGTTGAGCAGCTTGCGGCGCTTTGTGTAGAGCATTGGCTTCTTCAATTAGCTTAGAGTTCGCTTCTGCAAGTTGCATCGCTGCTTTTTTGGCTTGCTCCAGCTCTGCTTTCAACTGTTTGGCTTGCTCTTGAGCTTTTTGATGCTTGTTTAGCAATTTTTTTTGCTCATCCAAATCCGCCTGCAAATTGGCAATTTGCTGGTGTAAAGAAGCTTCCACTTTACGGGTTTCCTTCACAACACCTTTTAAGTCAGCCATCAGAGATTTTTGCTCATCCAAATTGGATTGCAAATTGGTAATTTGCTGTTGTAGAGCTTCTTCCCTTTCGCGTGCTTGATCCAGAGCTGTTTTTAACTCTGTCACACTTGCTTCTAAGTCAGCCTTCGTTGGATTTGAGTTTTTAGCAGGAGTTTTATCAGGCGTATCTGTTGATGAATCCTCTATTATTTCCGCCTCCACTTCTATAACTTCCTCAACGGTCGCCTCTAGAACAGGTTCAGTTTCTGAATCTGGGGATTTTTGTGCTTCTTCGTGTAGTAAGTCTGAGATACGTTTTTTAGCCATTATTTTTAGTTTCTCCAATCACGCTGTATTTCATTAGCCACGCGGCGATAGTCTGCTTCCGCCTCCCGCGCCTTTTTCCCCGCCCATTGATGAATCGGCACCCCCTCAAGAGCCGCTCGTTCGTGGGCTTTGTAGGCACGGACAAAGCTATAGCAAGCAGGAATTCCTAGCTCTTGAAGTGTGTTTTGAGCCTCCAGTGCTTCCCCCAAACTTCGCGCATCCACCTTTGTCAGAAGTACCCGATGGGCGATTCCAACTGGCATGACGGTTTCCCTTACTGTCTCAATGAGTACAGCCAGATCCATCGGCGCACAAGGCGTGGGTAAAACCAGATAATCAGCGATCGCTACTACCGCCGCTAATGCTTCCGATCGCAATGCTGGAGGCGTATCCACTACTACTAAATCGTAGCCTTCTATCTTACGTAAACGACCTAAAAGTTTTGGATCTGTCTCTTGAGCGAGATCGAAGCCCATTCCTTTCTCGCTACGCTCAACCCACCAAGTCGCCGAACCCTGAATATCTGCATCGACCAGAAGAACCCGTTTTTCTTCCGAGAAGGTTGCAGCCAGATTGACTGCTGTAGTGGTTTTACCGACTCCTCCCTTACCGTTGAGAATCGCAATTATTCTTGGCACTGCTCGCTTGTGATGCTGACTCCACCGAATATACCGCTTAATGGGATCGAGGGGAGTTTTTTGTGCATTAGGACAGCGATTGACTGGCACAACCTTTGTCAATCGCTTGTCAATCGCTAGGATGAGAAGCAAGCGATCGCCCTCTGAGGACATCGGGTTGAAAGCCAACACTCCACCCTCTAAACTCGCCACAATAGAATCGAATAGCTCTCAACACGAAACGCCTCAATGGAACTCACCAACAGCCTCCCTAAAGGGCCAAACACTCCGCGATCGCTGCGGTTAATGAAATTTATTTTTCAGCCCATCAAGTACCTGGATGATTATGCAAAAGCTTATGGTGACACCTTCACCATCCAGGGAAGCCAGGGGACTCCGATTGTCTATTTCAGCCAACCACAAGCACTGCAAACGATTTTCACTGCTGATTCTAGTCAGTTAGACGCTGGGAGGGGGAACAGCGGTTTAGAGTTTTTAATGGGAGAAAATTCTCTGCTACTGCTGGATGGCGATCGCCATCAGCGCCAACGACAACTGTTAACCCCTCCTTTTCACGGCGAACGGATGCGGGCTTACGGTCAGATTATCTCTGAAATCGCCGAGCAGGTGATGAATCAATGGACGGTTGGCAAACCCTTCAACATCCGTGCGTCGATGCAAGAAATTACCCTGCGCGTCATCTTACGGGTGGTGTTTGGACTAGATGAAGGGTCGCGTTTGGAACAACTACGCAGCTTAGTCGCTTCAACGCTGGACTTGATGACTTCCCGCTTCAACTCCAGCGCCTTCTTTTTTGAGTTTCTTAAACAAGATTTAGGCGATTGGAGTCCTTGGGGTCGGATGCTGCGCCAAATAAAACAAATTGACGAACTGATTTACGCTCAGATTGCGGAACGTCGAGCGGAAGCTAACCCGAATCGGCAAGATATCCTCAGCTTAATGATGTCTGCTCGTGATGAAGCGGGTCAACCGATGACGGATATAGAGTTACGCGATGAGTTAATGACTCTGCTAGTCGCCGGACATGAAACCACCGCTTCTGCACTGACTTGGGCTTTGTACTGGGTTGACCAATTACCGCAGGTGCGCGAAAAACTGCTCGCCGAGTTGGACTCTGTTGACGCTGACTCCGATCCAAGCGTTATCACTAAACTACCCTACCTAACGGCGGTTTGCTCTGAAACGCTTCGCATCTACCCAATTGCTGCGAATACCTTTGTTCGGGTTGTGCGATCGCCCATCGAGATCGGCGGCTACAAATTGCCTCCAGGGGCGGTAATCATCCCCAGTATCTATTTAGCCCACCACCGGGAGGAAACTTTCCCACAGCCCAAGCGATTCAAGCCAGAGCGCTTTTTAGAACGGCAATTTTCTCAATACGAGTATTTGCCCTTTGGCGGCGGGAATCGTCGCTGTATCGGGATGGCATTTGCTATGTATGAAATGAAATTGGTTCTAGCAACCATTGTGTCGCGTTTTCAAGTGTCGCTCGTTAATAAGCGTCCGGTGATTCCAGTGCGTCGGGGTTTGACTTTAGCCGCACCGGAAGGCATGAAAATGGTTGCAACTCCTCGGCTAAAGAAGCCCGCAAATACTCCAGTCTCAGTGTAATTAGGTTTTTGAAAACGTAAAATTAAACTCCCTCGGATTAGCCGGGGGAGTTTTTATCGATTTATTGCCAATGTACATGGATTAAATAACTTACGCTCATTCGCAATCTGTAAGGGCATGGCTATGCCCTAAACAGGAAATTGAGGGTTAAGAAACCCCTGCTCTTAAGCACCCAATGCGTGTCAATAGATGTAACTTAATAGCTGTCTCCGCCGGCAACTTGGTCGCTATCAGTAGGCACGTATAAGTCTTGATCTAGGGATGCATCGCGGATGGCTAACCACTGACAAATGAGTTCAGTCCCGCTGATCTCGCTAGTTATGTATTGCTCAACGGCTTGTTCCAATTCTTGTGGGGTTTTGGGAACGGGAACAGTACAGATAAGTTCTGGCATAAGACAACCTCTGCTGATAGAACGGGTGCGGGGTAAGACCGTATAAGTCACATTTTAATGACATTTTCAGTAAAAAGTAGCTAAAGTTACATTTTTGAAACATGAGTTGGGGTAGAAGCTTGAAATTCCCTGAGCGAGTAGAGATCGCGCTCATGCATCGGTTGCAGATGACAAGCACAGTCTCTAAACGATCGCTACTCGCTCAGCCATCTTCCAGAAACTTTGCTACAAGGAGAAAGCGGCTGGTGATAACTCTAATCGGATCTTCTGGGGATGTTCATGAAAAAGTTGTGCATGGCGAGTGCCAAAGCAGCGATCGCAATGCCTCGGCGCGTCCTTGCGCTTCTCACGCTCTTCAGCGTTTTGGGAGTTCCGAATCCGGGTTCGGCACAGACTTTTAATCAGATTTATGTTTTTGGAGATAGCCTCTCCGATGTTGGCAATGTATTAAAGGCTACCAACGGGCAATATCCTCCAAATCCACCCTACTTTCAAGGACGCTATTCCAATGGCCCTGTTTGGGCAGATTATCTCGCCTCTAAGCTGAAATTAAAATCTAGTACAGAGACGAACTTCGCCTACGGAGGTGCTACCACAGGCAATTCTAGGCAGATTCCCCCCGGATTGCTGGCACAAATCGAGAGCTTTAAGGCAACCCATTCCTCTGCTAACCCGAAGGCTCTGTATGTTGTCTGGGCTGGTGCGAATGATTATCTAAGAGGCGCTACCGACTCTACCGTGCCAATCAACAATTTAGCGATCGCGGTGAAGTCCCTCTCGGTAGCTGGAGCCAAAAATATCGTAGTCGTTAACTTACCAGATTTAGGAAAGCTTCCTGGCACGCGCACAACTCAACGTTCCGAGTCTCTCAACGTTTTAACGAAGAAGCATAATTCTGGATTAGCCGCATCCCTCAACGGTTTGCGTCAGCAACTCAACTCTGATATCAAAATCACCTATCTTGATGTCAATTCTCTTTACAATCAAGTCACCAACAATCCAAAAAAATTCGGTTTCACGAATGTAACCAACGCCTGTATCAGCAGAGCCAAAATATGTAACAATCCAAACGAATATTTATTTTGGGACAGCATTCATCCCACGACTGCCGCCCATAAGTTATTTGTAGAGTTAGCATTCCCAGCGCTAAAATCTACGCTCGAATCTCGCGCAGTTTCTAGCTCTCAAACCACTGTCTCTCCAACCCCTGTCTCTGGAACCTCTGTTGAACCTACTATTGCAATAGGCGGGATTATATTGGGGGCTGTCGGTGGTGGGTTAATCGTGACGCGCATTCATAGGATGAAAAACAAATCCTAAGAAGCGATTTCCCCTTTCCTAAGTGGCTGGTATGCGAAGGAAGCGATCGCGTTAGCATCGCTAACTTGTCAGTTTGCATTTTTCTCTTTTGCTAAGGGCTAATAATCTCCAACACATTTAGCGATTAGTGAGGTTCTCAATGAACGTGCAATACATATTGTTTGTAAGGACACGGCAATGCCGTGTCCCTGAGAGTTAACAAGGTAGAGACTTCAAACTGAAGACATCTGCAAAAATACCATTCGGCTTCACGACTCTATTCTCATCCGGAGAATCATAAACCACCATTAGAGAATTTGGTTGTCCTAAACAGGGAAACAGTGCCAACCCTTCCGCATGATCGGAACCAAATCTGAAAGGCAGATCAAACAACACTTCCAAATCTCCCTCTTTCTGCCAAGAGATGCTGTTTTCATCACGTTGTAAGGCATTTTTCAGGCGGAAGACTCTCAGCGCACCTTCTAAATCCATCGTGGGTCCCGCTAGAACGATCAAGTCTTCACCATCCAGACATAGTTCCCGGACACCTAACCCATTCAACTCTACAAAATGTTTTTTGTATTGCTTCCCATCTTTGCCAATTTTCTTCAGCGTTAAAATTCCTGGCTCGGTTTCTGCAACTTCAACCTCTAAAATAATTGCCCACCCTCTCAGTACAGGGCCTCGCAAGCCGATAAAAATCCTATCTCCCCGAATCGCTAAGCCTTCGATATCAAATCCATTTTCTTTAGAGGGGATAGAAGTTGTTAGAAATGCCCCTAGGTGCCGATCCTGTTTGAGTGCTTCTATCAGAACGTTACTATTTCCTATTTTTTGCAGACAGGCTGCTGTCAGTTTTTTATCTGGCTGTTCTGGGTGAGAGACTGATTTAACTAATTCACCTTTTACTACAGGAATCCGGGCAAGTAAATAACGGTTTGGTTCAAACTTTATGGTTGCTAGTTTATCAAGATCCTTCTCAAGGTCTTTGCCCTTTATTTTTTTACGCTTTGTACTGTGGGAACCGATGAACCAAAGATAATGGTTTGTATAATCCATTCCCTCGATATCGATTTCGCCTTCCGGATCGGCTAAATCGATGAAATCTTTTACAAAAAATTGCTGATGTTTGCTGAAGATATATGGCTCGACAGGGGATAAGCGCTCAATCGTTCTCGTTTCATCAGAACCTACCCACAAGCTGCCATCAGGTGTCAAAGCAGCCGCTGATAAATCTTGGCTAAGAGGTTCATCAGCTTTGCCGTTGAAGCGAATTAGTACGCGGCTGAGCAAGAAACTTTCTGGCATAACGGCTGCTTTCCTAAAACGGTTTGGACTCGATAGAAATCACTGCCAGCATAGCTCACGCTTAACTGGTTTTTACCCTCTACCGGAAGACAGAAGTTTTGGAAGTATTTGAGGAGGCAAACTGGAAGGTAAGGCGATCGATGCTCACCCGACTATCTTGAGAGTGCGATCGCTTAAAGGCTATTGATCAACTCCGCCGTATCATTCATTGGTTTATTTACCTTTGTGCTGACTGGATAAGTTGCCATTTCTTCTGCTGAATATGGACGCAACAAAGGCTGTAATAACTCCGGCTTTTGCACCTGTGAATCCAACCACAAATCATAATCTTTTGGATCGAGAATGACTGGCATTCGGTTGTGAATCGGGCGCATTACCTCATTGGGTTCTGTTGTCAAAATTGTGCAAGAATCTATTTCCTCACCGTCCTCTCCTTCCCAATGCTCCCACAAACCAGCAAAGCCGAAAGGTTGTCCATCATTGACGCGACAATAAAATGGCTGCTTTTTCCCGTCTTGCTGCTTCCACTCATAAAAACCATCCGCTACTACTAAGCAACGTCGTTGTTTAAAAGCTGCCCGAAAAGCCGGTTTTTCGGCTACCGTTTCCGCCCGTGCATTAATCAGTTTTGCTCCCATTTTTGTATCTTTTGCCCAACGAGGAATCAGCCCCCAATGCAGCATTTTGAACTGTCGTTGAGACTGTTCTGGATTTTGTAAAATTGTCTGTACTGACTGGGTGGGCGCAATATTATAACGAGGCATCAGGAGTGGAACATCATTTACCTGGAATGCTTGGGCGATTGTCTCAGCGGACTTACTTTGGGTAAATCTTCCACACATACTTCTATCCCATGTGGTAAATTACAAATTTGCAAGCTTATTTCAATCGAGCAATTAACACTCTAACGGTCGAATAATATATACATCCTATTATAACAAATCCCAATAATTAAGGAAAATTGTACGGCAAATACTTTACGTTATTTTATGGACAAACAGTTATCTTGCATAAGATGTGATTAATAATTCAGATATTTTACCCCGTTTTCTAGCGTTGGAATTAATCATTCTGGAAGCTGATATCTCATAAATATTAAAATTGCTGTAAATTTCTCGGATAAACAGACAGTCAGAATTAGAAAGCATCACTTTGACACCACGCTTCGCCAGTTCTACAAAGACATCCCTGAGCCGAATTTGGTCAGCTTCATTAAAAGAATTACGGCTATAGGCGGTAAAGTTACTGGTAGAGCTTAGAGGATAATAAGGCGGGTCAAAGAAAACAAAATCTTCAGCGTTTTCCGCAGATTGCAGGACAGCTTCAAAAGGTTTAACATCAATCAGGGCACTCTGAAGTGCAGCGGAAACTGCCCTAAGTAAAGCTGAATTACAAATTTTTGGATTTTTGTATTTCCCAATCGGAACATTAAATTGCCCTTTTGAGTTTTCTCGATATAATCCGTTAAAGCAGGTTTTGTTGAGGTAAATAAATCGAGCAGCTCTTTCTAGAGGGGTGTTAGGTTGCATCAATCGCACGCAGTAATAATACTCCTTACTATGATTCATTTGATGCTGGTGCAAAAATTCAATTAGCGGTTCTACTTCATCCCTTACACATCGGAAAACATTGACTAACTCGCCATTAATATCCGTCAAAATAGATACTTTCGGCAATAAATGAAAGAAAAGAGCGCCGCCACCCAAAAATGGCTCATAGTAAGTTGTAAATTTTGGGGGAAAATAGGGAATATATTGCTGAATTAGCTGGCTTTTCCCACCAGCCCATTTTAGAAAGGGACGCGCTATTTCTTGTTGTGTCGCCTGAGTTGACATTGCTTCTAGCTATCTAAAAAAATTAAAGCGTTTGTAACAGTTGTTGTGGAAGTGGGGGGATATGATTTAATTTAGAATACCTAGCGGGTTCGACAGGAGGAAAAAAATGACTATCACCGCGACCAAAACACGCGATCGCTCTTATGAGTCCGTGTGTTATCGGGCAATGTGTTATGAGTCAATATGTCGCGGTTGCACAAATATAGTGGGTAGTAACCTGCTACCACCGGACGCTTGGTGAACCATCTCTCGACGAAACCCCATTTAGGGGCGATGCCGAGCTTGTCGAACTCGCAGACAAATGTTACCAGTTAAGATGCAGTGACTTATCGCCGCTTTTTGTGTCGGCTACTTTAAATAATATGTTTGATGGCTTTTGGGAAAATATCTCTCGCTACCCCCGCTACTTTGTCACCATTATCCTAGGGGTATTCTTTTATACCTTTGGGTGGTTGAAACCGCTACTCCAAAATCGAACCAGCGCGATCGCTTTGATGGGCTTTCTGGTGGCAGCCTTAACTTTTATTACCCTAACCCTACGGGCGATGCTGGGAGTGAGTCCGATTTAGGTAGGATGAGTAAAAGCATTGCTCACACTGTCTTAAAGGCAGCAGATGATTATGGCTACAAGTCGCCGCGTTTCTCGCGTTGCCGCATTGATTAAACGCGAAATCAGCCAAATGCTGCTAACCGAAATCAAAGATGATCGCGTGGGTGCTGGCATGGTCAGCGTCACCGATGTGGATGTGTCAGGCGACCTACAACACGCTAAAATCTTCGTCAGCATCTATGGCACCGAGGAAGCAAAGGTAGAAACGATGGCTGGGTTAAGAGCAGCAACTGGCTTTGTCCGCAGCGAACTCGGTCAACGGTTGCGGCTGCGTCGGACACCAGAGTTACTGTTTCAGGAAGATCGTTCTCTGGAAAGGGGCGATCGCATTTTGTCTTTGTTGAATCAGCTTAATCAAGACCGTCCGGCTGCGAGAGTGGAAGAAGAAGACATCGTTGAGGCAGAAGATTGAAATCTGTGGCATTGCTGCCGGAGTGGGAATCGCTCTCTCTAGCAGAACAGGTAGCGCAAATGGTCGTGGTACGGGCGTCAGGCTACCTGTTCGACCACCAAATTCAGTATCCAGATTGGGAACCACCGGCGGCAGTTCTGCAACACTGGGTGCAGGATTTGGGCGTCGGGGGGGTCATTTTGTTGGGAGGCAGTGCTGGAGAATTAGCACTGCGATCGCAACAACTCCAAGACTGGGCAAAAACCCCCTTGCTGATCGCGGCTGATATTGAAGAAGGCGTCGGACAACGCTTTTCTGGGGCAACTTGGTTTCCGCCACCGATGGCAATCGGGGCAGTATTCCGGAAAGATGCCTCTCTTGCCTTGAAATACGCCGAACAAATGGGAGGCATCATCGCCTCAGAAGCCCTAGCAATTGGCATCAACTGGGTGCTTGCGCCGGTTGTGGATGTGAATAACAATCCTAATAATCCAGTGATTAACGTCCGGGCGTTTGGCGAAAACCCAGAGGAAGTGACTCAACTAGCGTCTGCTTTCATCCGGGGGGCGAAAGCTTATCCGGTGTTAACGACTGCTAAGCATTTTCCCGGACATGGCGATACGGCGGTGGATTCCCATCTAGATTTGCCCGTCTTGCCCCATTCCCCGGCACGACTGGCTGAGATTGAGTTACTGCCGTTTCAAGAAGCAATCGGTACAGGTACAGCCTCCGGTGTAGATGCCGTAATGAGTGCCCATCTCCTGATCCCGGCTTGGGATGCCGAACGCCCTGCCACCCTTTCCCAACCGATTTTGACTCAACTGCTGCGGCAACAGCTGGGATTTGAAGGATTAATTGTTACCGATGCATTGGTGATGGGAGCGATCGCCAACCGCTATGGAGCAAATGAAGCTCCAGTCTTAGCTGTCGAAGCCGGCGCAGATATTTTGCTGATGCCAGTCGATCCTGCGGGTGCTATCCAAGCGGTGTGCGACGCGGTAGCACAGGGACGCATTTCAGAGGCGCGAATTCGTGCGTCTGTTGAGCGTATCTGGACAGCCAAGCGCCGAGTCCAACAAGGCACAGCACAACCGCCTGTAGAGGCGATCGCGCCTGAAGTCCAACCAGCGCCTTCACCATTCCCTCCCCATCTCCTCCAACTAGCTCAACCACACGCCCTCGCCACATCTGCCAACATCGTGCGAGAGGCGCTCGTCGTTCATGGCGAAATTCCTTTACTTCCCAGTCAGGGCAACTTACGCAACTTAATCGTGGTGGATGACACCCTGAATTGTGATTTTCTCGATAAACAAGCACCGGCTGTGGCTCTGCCCAAACAGCACGGCTATCAACTCCAACTACTCGATCCCCACACCACCTTAATTCCTGGCTGGGTGTTTTATCATAAATCGGGTTTAAACGCCCAACCAACCCTACTCCAGCTGTTCATCCGTGGGAATCCTTTCCGAGGCAGTGCTGGCTTGACACCGTTGGCTCAGGACTTGTTTAAAAAACTCTTAGGAAATGCCGAACTCCAAGCGTTAGTGATTTACGGCAGTCCTTATCTTCTGGAACAGTTTCTTCCACACCTGCCCCCGCATATCCCTTGTGTGTTTTCTTACGGGCAGATGCCAGCAGCTCAGGCGATCGCCCTTGAAGTTTTGTTCGGTGCCCCAGCTCTAAGCATTTAGCAACTGTGCAGCACATTGATTAATTTTGTTAATCAATGTCATAACCGTTATCACCGATTATTTACAGTGTCTTCAATTTGAAAATACAGGCTTAATTATAAATAGACCCGTTCTTCAACAATTTCATCAGCATAAGGATATATTTTTATGTCAAAGTTCCCTGACTTTTGAAATCCTTATTAAACGAATAAATTCATTTGTAACTTGATATACTGTTCAAAAATTATTTCCGCGCTAAGCAGTATTGGATTATATTAAGTTATAGTCGTAGCTCGTTAGTTTCGAGGCTGAGACCATGACTGCTGATATAATGCCGCCTAAATCATCTGTGCAATACTCCATCGACGTTCTTCAAGAAGAAGCCCGTCAATTGGTGGAGAAAGGAATTGTGACTCGTCAGCAACCCATCTACGTTCTGTGCCAGTACATCCCTGCACGGGAGTGGGTTTGTGTTGAGTGTGAATTAGAAAGATGCAATATCTTACTCCGCGATCGCATCGGCGATCTGATGGGGCAAGAACAATGGGACAACGATTGATATTTTTTTACCTTTAAGACAATCCTACAGTTCCACTGGAAACAGTGAAACTCAGGACAAGCTTGATTCCACGCTTGTCTCAACTTAAGGAAAGACTGCTTTTATTCTTTCACCTGTTGATTCTTAATTAGCCTGGTTTGGAGAATATTCTGATTCTTTCTAGTGCGAATAATTAAGTTCGCTTCTTAGACCTATCCAAAAAGTGAAGATGCCATTCTGAGCAAAACGTTGTGGAGCGTTGGCGTAACGTTGTCATCAACAATCGCGCTGCGATCGCGCAAATCTCTTTGCAGGATCTCTGCTCAAACCGAGATGCGTGACAACACTTCAACTCCTTCGTTTTGCTCAGCACAAACCTTCGGATAGGCTACTAGGAGCAAGCCTAATAAATGCTTTGATAAAGCTGCTAGCAATCCCCGACCTAAATCCCTGAGTTGGGGTCGCGCAGCTTTTCTAACTCAGTTCGCATTGCAGCAATTTGTGCAGTTAGCTCCTCTAGCTCCAATTGCGTATCTGGCTGGGCAACCGTTGTCACCGGCGTTGTCGCAGGGCGGCTCGGAGTTCCAGAAGATTGTGTGCTAGCTGCATCATTGGCTTGCGCCATTAGAGAATTCAGGAAAGTGCGGGCTTCAAGCTCCGTAATCTCTCCTTTTTCTGCTAGTTGTTGAACCACCAGATTGACGTCTGACTTTAACAGCTCAAGATTTTGCTCTCGCTTTTGAGTGTCTTGTACGCTCTCAACTAGAGAAGCGGTTGCACCCAAAGTAACGCGAAATCCTTTTTGTACTAACTCCAGCAGATTATTAGAGTTCATTAGATAAATCAGTCAGATTGAATGAAGGTTAGACAGCCCTTAGCGATCGCTTTCGATAAATAACCGCTCGGCACCACTCACTTTTAAGTTTCTAGCTTTCGGCTTTCCGCCAAGCGAGTAAACAAACGCAGGATCTGGCGTCTTAATGCTACCATTTAGTACACACAAAGGGACATTTTGCTGACTTCTTAGGGGAGTAGCATCCGTCCTAAGAAAGAATCTAAAGAAACCATTTGCCCGCCCAGTTTTAGCCCATCTGTTCTAAATACTGATTAACATCCTCAATTAAGCGAGTGAGTTCTGCCTCCGTAGTCAGGCGAATGCGGTCATCTCGGAGGGAGATCAAAACTTTAGCGGCAAAGGGAGTCGGCCAGATATTAGGATTGCAGAAAATCTCTAGAAAGACATCCCCCGTGTATCGATATTCCATTGGTTTTTGGGGATTGGTTTTGCCGCCGCCACCTGCAATGACTTTGAGACTCTGCATCAACTGAGCGATCGCGCCTTGTAAATCTTGGGCTGCCTGGGGCGTAAAGCTGAAGGAAACAGAACCTTCAACTAAGTTGAGGATGAGTTTTGAAGAAGACATGAGCAATCAAGAGTTTTGAATTGTGAATCAACTTATCACTCATAACTTAGAACAGACAGCATTTACAAGAGGATAGATGCAAGGTGAAGCCACAAGCTTTAGACTGAATGCCATAGAACTCTAAATGGCGAGTGAGGAAAATTCTGTGGTAGCAGATAACCGCTCGGCAGTGCGTAAGGTTTTAATCATTACCCTACTGCTCAACCTGTTCGTAATGACGTTGAAGGCAGTGCTGGGGTCGTGGACGGGTTCTCTCAGCTTGCTAGCGGATGCCTTGCATAGCGTTACCGATAGCGCCAACAACATTTTGGGATTAATTGCCAGCCGATTTTCTTCACCTCAACCCGATCGGGATCATCCTTACGGACACCAGAAATTTGAAGGTGTGGGAGCGTTAGGAATTGCTGCCTTCTTAGGAATTGCCTGCTTTGAAATTCTGCAAGGGGCAATTGAACGAATTCTCAGCGGTGGTGGTAAACCCGTCATCATTTCCCCCTCTGAGCTGTGGTTACTGCTGATTGTGCTGGGCGTGAATATTTTTGTCACGTTCTACGAACGCCATGTTGGGCAGCAGGTAGGCAGCCCCATTTTAATTGCAGATGCCCAGCACACCATGAGCGATGTCTGGGTGACAATTGCTGTTTTGGGTGGGTTGATTGGCGTCTGGCAAGGACAGGTATTGAATCTGCCGCAACTTCAGTGGTTGGATATTATTCTCTCCTTTCCCGTTGCCTTGTTA
Source organism: Trichocoleus sp. DQ-A2 (assembly GCF_039961915.1). Lineage (NCBI taxonomy): Bacteria > Bacillati > Cyanobacteriota > Cyanophyceae > Leptolyngbyales > Trichocoleusaceae > Trichocoleus > Trichocoleus sp. DQ-A2. Next base: position 149,241 of record NZ_JAMPKD010000007.1, on the reverse strand, counting down.
GTGTTTCGCAGTGGTTGGAACGTGATTAAAGATAATTTGCCCTGGCTAGTCGATGAGATGGCGATCGCGCCCGAAGCCATTCATGGGATCGTCATCCAAGTTCCAGGAGTGATTAATTGTCACGAAATTGCTTCTAGAGGCGTTGTTGGGCGTCAGGTATTCATCGAAATGCACTTGATTGTAGACGTCACCGATGTAGAAACTGCCCACCAAATTACAGAAGAAGTCGAGAACCGCCTAAAAGAAAGATTTAGCCCCGTCCGAATTTTGATTCACATCGAGCCACCTGCTTACCAATCCGATCAAATTACCTACGAAGCAGAATCAAAATCTAGGTAGTTTTCCACAGATGAGGGGACTTTTCCACAGAATTTTACGAGTTTTCCACAAAAGTTAAAGAAAACATAATTTATTTCAAAATCCAGTTGAACCGCTCTTTCAAGCCAAAAAGAGACAGAGCTTTCACTCCGTCTCTTAAACTTTGCGTACCTTGGCGCTAACCTTTGGGTACCTTTGCGTTAAAAATTCTTACTACTTTATTATTCCCACTCGATAGTTCCAGGTGGCTTAGAAGTAATATCGTAAACCACTCGATTCACACCCCGAACTTCATTCACAATTCGGGTGGAAATCGTTTCCAACAAATCGTAGGGAACACGCGCCCAGTCTGCCGTCATGCCATCTTCGCTAGAAACAAAGCGCAAGACAATCGGGTAAGCGTAGGTGCGCTGATCGCCCATTACGCCTACGCTGCGGATCGGCAGCAACACGGCAAAAGCTTGCCAGAAGTCGTGGTACATCCCCTGGCGATTAATTTCCTGACGAACAATTAAGTCAGCATCCCGCAGGATATTTAACCGTTCTGCCGTCACTTCGCCTAAAATGCGAATCGCCAGTCCGGGACCAGGGAAGGGTTGCCGTTGTACAATTTCCTCTGGCAATCCAATCGAGCGACCGACTTTTCGCACTTCATCTTTGAACAATTTTCGTAAAGGTTCGATCAACTTGAAGCGCAAGTCTTTGGGCAAGCCGCCGACGTTGTGATGACTCTTAATTTTCACTGCCACCCGTTCGCCACTTTTGGGATCGACGTTCGTGTCGGCTGATTCAATCACGTCCGGGTAGAGAGTACCTTGGGCAAGGTAGTCAAAGGGGCCAAGGCGTCGAGATTCTTCTTCAAATACGCGGATAAATTCGTGCCCGATGCGGCGACGCTTTTCTTCAGGATCGCTAATTCCTTCAATTTGATTGAGGAAGCGATCGCGTGCTTGCACATACTCGACAGAAATGTGAAATTGCTCGTGGAACAGCTTCACCAACCGTTCTGGTTCATACTTACGCATGAAGCCTTGGTCGATAAATACGCACGTCAGTTGGTCGCCAATTGCCTTGTGCAGCAAAAAGGCAAGCGTGGAAGAATCAACGCCGCCAGAAAGTGCTAGCAACACCCGCTTATCGCCGACTTTTGCCCGAATCTCTCGAATCGACTCCTCAACAAACGCCGCTGTTGTCCAAGTCGGTTCGCAGTCGCAGATGTGATAGACAAAGTTACGGATTAAGGCAATTCCCCCAATTGAATGGACGACTTCGGGGTGGAATTGAACTCCGTAGAGCTTTTTCTCGTGATGAGCGATCGCTGCGGCTGGCGTATTTATCGTGTGTGCCAGCACTTCAAACCCCGATGGCATCTTGGTTACAGAGTCCCCGTGGCTCATCCACATGGTCGTGCCATCTTCCACATTGGTGAGCAAATCTGTGGGATCGTCAATCAATAGCGACGCCTTGCCATACTCACCCCGGTCAGCTTTGGTGACTTCCCCACCTAATTGCTGCACCATTATCTGCATCCCGTAACAGACTCCCAGGACGGGAATCCCCAGGTTCCATATTTCCGGATCGCAATGGGGGGCACCCGTGTCATACACTGAACTTGGGCCACCAGAGAAGATAATCCCCTTGGGATTTAGCTGTCGTAGCTGTTCGGCAGTGGTGCGATAGGAAAGAACTTCCGAGTAAACTTGTGTTTCCCGAATCCGACGGGCAATCAGTTCAGAATACTGAGAGCCGAAGTCAAGAATCACAATCATTTGGCGATTTAGTTGCCCCAAATACTCGATTTGAGGCGGTGTTTCAGTCTGGAGAGTCACCGGCTTATCCTGAGTAGGTAGAGTACAGATGTACAGATAGTCTTTAATGGATTAAAAACTGGCTAATTGTTTATTGCTATTAGCCAGTCTTCCATGATTCGATTACGCCACTGACAATAGCGGCAGATAAAAAACTTCTTTATTGCTATTTATTAAGTTGATGTGTATTCATATAAAACTAACACACTTGATACAGTAACGAGGTACCTGTTTTACTTTTAACGATAATTTGGCGATCGCGGTCAAACAGGACGGAACCGACCGTAACGAGTTGTTCGCTGTGAGTGCGGATGTAATCGTGCGATCGCTTGTCAATGCTTTGAGCGATCGCGCCATAAACTTGCCCCACCCAATCGGTACTACCTGCTGCATCCAATTGGCGCAGGTATTTCAAGGCGTCTTCAGCAGTGGCACTCTTCAAAACTGCCTGCAATACCGGCGTTGGTAAACCGAGATTCGCACAATGAGCGGTCAAAATTTCCTGACGTCCATCTGCCAAGTGATGATGGGTGTGAAAAATCCCACCCGCAAGTTTCATCAATTTTCCGTGGTAGCCAAATAATAAGATATTCTTGACTTTTTGCACTCCTGATGATGCTAGCAATGGTCCCAGCCAATTCGCTGTCTTAATCATTCTTTCTGGATTGATTCCCAACCGCTGGGCTAAATCTAAGCCATTTTCCCCGATACAAAACACCAAACAATCAAAACAGTTAGCCTTCTGTTGCAGTTCCTCTCGGAAAGCCTCCAGTTGTCCGGGGGCACTCAGCGGTTGGGAAATGCCGCTTGTTCCGAGTAAGGAGAGTCCTTCCACAACCCCAAAGGCTTCATTTGAGGTGCGTTGAGCGAGTTTACGCCCTTCTGGCAAAATAATCGTCACCTGGATTTTCTCGTCAGGTTCCAGCATCCGCTCCAAATTCTCTCGGATCAGCCGCTGAGCATAACGATAAATAGCAGGTTGATCGTCAGCACTCACCAAACGCCCGATCCCTTCACCGCCTTTGATCGTGACTGAGGGCGGAGGATCTAAAAACTCTTTTTGTTCATTATTAATTTTTAATCCTTGATTTTTAATTTCTACCAGCGCCCAGACTGGCGTGTTGCGGGTAAGGTCAAGGTTATCGCCAGGATCGCTACGAGCGATCGCTAACGCCATCCCTTCACCGATACCGGCAACCTGCTCAATCGGAATCAACACCGTTTCGGCGGGTTCAATTAAATCCACTGGCACGGCGTCCAACGGTGACGCTCCTTGCTGCAACCAGCGCAAGGCGGCAACAGCAGCGGCACAGGCAAACACGGGCAATGTATATCCAGACCGGGGTTGGGGACAGATCATTGTTTAATAGCGATCGCAAACACTGACAAGCGTGACATTTGACATCAGAACCTTCGGGATTTTAGTGGAATGTGTTTGTAGATAGGTTGTGTTCTTTGATTGACGACACGTTTTAGAAAATCCCATGAAAGCCATTATGAACTCAGTCACCAAGCCCCGCGCTCAAGTTAGCTGCCAGGAAATTCGCCCTAGCACAGTGGTGCTAAGACCCAGCGGTTGTCTAGATAGTGTTACCAGCCCCGCTTTCAGCAAGTCTCTAGAGAAAGCCTTGGAGTTGGCAACTGACACTGTTGTAGTGGATCTGCTGTCAGTTAACGCCGTGAAAAGGGACGGAGTCAAGTGCTTACTAGCTGGAATGAAGCGAGCCGTAGCACTAGGCAAGAATCTTTCGATTGAATTTCTGGATGTGGCGACGCAAACCGTTCTGGAATCGGCTCAGAACAACTTTGCGTTATAGCCGTTGTCAATGAGCGTTCAGTACATCGGGAGGTTAACACAGAGCTAGCTGTGTTAACCTCCCGATGTATTAAATACAAGTGAGAACCGCTCAATCATCCCAGTTGTGAGCCAAGATAGAGAAGCATATTTTTTTGGAGCGGACAAAGTTAACGCCTCACCTTACTGCTTTGTCCGGTTCAGGAGTCACTTCATCAGTACACGTGAATTCAGCAATGGCAGTCTTTTCAGAATCCATTCGCTTGTTATTGGTCATTAAAGCGATCGCCTTAACGAATTGACTAGGAAAAACGGTTCTCAACTCAACATTTGGGTGGTATAGATTTCTTCTCCAACAGTCGATTTATTACATTGTGTTGCTATATCTAACTCTCCGAAATTAGAAAACCCGTAAATATACTCTACTGATCCCGTGAGTTCTCGCTTAGGTTCTATCTATGAGCCTGATGGCTCTCAATTATTCCTTAACTGAACTAAATAGAAGAAGTTATTTGTGACTATGGCAACGCGATCGCACGACCCCCAAAAAGCTCCGCAAAATTCTACTTTCGTACCAGTTAACAGCCAGTTTAAGCCGCGCCCTTTCCCGGTTCAGGAGAAACCCCAAACTCACGAAACACCAGATATACAGGCACAGATGGAAAGTGCCCAGCGCTTTGGTCACAATTTTGCAAATATCTCTATATCTGCTCCTAACAGCTCAACACCGCCACCGATTCAACCGAAACTCACGATTGGAGAGCCAGGAGATAAATACGAACAGGAAGCAGACAAGACAGCAGCAGAAGTGGTGCAGCGGCTTCATGCACCCATGCCGAGTTATGGAAGGGATCTTAGCCAGCCCGAAAGTCAGTTGGCTCAAACCATAAAAGCTGGCATGGTGCAAAGCTCCAACGCGATGCATCAACAGGGAATCCCGAATCATCAAAACAAATTGATGAGAAAGTTGGATGTACCCACCCTGCAACGCGAGGTGATGCCAGAAGAGGAAGAAGAAAAAGAACTCCAGATGAAGCCGATGATACAGTGTCAGTCTAGTGAGGATGGCAAACCCGCCTCACCGGATCTTGAAGCAAGCATCCAACAGGCACGAGGAAGCGGACAGCCACTGGCACAGAGCATCCTGGAACCGATGGAGCAGGCATTTGGGGCTGACTTCAGTGGGGTGAAGATTCATACGGATGCTCAATCTAACCAGCTGAATCGCTCAATCCAGGCAAAGGCATTTACGACTGGGCAAGATATTTTCTTCCGGGAGGGAGCGTATGAACCGGGAAGCCGGGGTGGGCAGGAGTTGATTGCCCATGAACTGACTCATGTTGTTCAGCAGAATGGCAGTGCAGTGCAGCGATCGCTGCAACCGCAGCAAAAGTCCGTTATTCAGCGCCAAGGCGATCAAAGTCCTGCACAGTCAACAGCAGGATTTAGTGGAGATGTGGCAGGAGATTTAGACAAACTCTACAAACAAGCAGAAGAAGCTCAACCGGAACTGTACGAAAAAGTCACTCAAATTGCCAGTGAGACATCTGGAGTAGCAAAGCTACCTCAAGCCTTAAAAGGGCGAGAACGAGCAATGGAGAAAACAATGGCTGATTACAAGGGGGATGTTTCTAAATTAGTAGATATTGCACGCGGTTCTATAGTTTACAAGTCATTTCCTGACTTAATGGGTGGGCTAGATGTCTGCAATAGAAATTTAACGCTGGTGCGAGAAAAGAATCGCTTTGCACAACCTACCCCAGCTGGCTATCGCGATATTCTTCTAAACGTTCAGCTATCAAATGGTCATATTGCGGAATTGCAACTCCATCTAACCCAAATTCTAGAGGTTAAGTCAGGTGCAGGGCATAAAATATACGAAGAGGTTCGGAAAATAGAGGCAGCAGCTCAAACAGCCGATCGGGCTTTAAGCTCAGAAGAAAAAGCAAAAATTGATCAGCTTAATGCAGAAGCAAAAGCACTTTACGATCAGGCTTTAGCTAACGCGGGTGGATGATTGACATTGACTGGATAACTCAAAGTAATGTCGGTATGCACTCAATAGAATCGGTACAAGCAGCGAATCAAGTTAACTAGCGGATCATCATATTATGGACTTACCACTCTACTGCATTGTAGGAGATCGACCCGTTAAGGCAATCGAGACCGAAGACGGGGGCATGGATGTTCTTGCCTATGAGTGGGATACTGGCGAGTTTAAGCGTGCAATGCAGTATCTTTCAAAGATTACTTTGGGAGACGGGGAAATAGATTATGTTTCTGAGCAAGAGTTTGAGCAGTATGTCGAAAAACTGCGTAAACAAGCATCATAGGCAGTAAAACCCCTGCAATCATCGTGCAGGGGTAAGGTATCAGGTAGAAGATAACGATCGATCAATGATTGTTATCGCAAGTTGCCACCGATCTCAATCAACCGCCTAATAAAGCCCTTGCCTTCGCTTCAGCAGGGACAATGACTTTGTTCTTAAAAGAGGCGATCGCTTCCTCAAAAGCGTTATACCAATATGTTTCCAATACCCAAGGATAGCGTTGGAAATCTTCAAACATCGCGTATTCTTTCTGGGCTGAAGTATGTAGTAATGGCTGCACTGGCACCGATTGCAGATTGGGAATAATGGCGTGCAATTCTTGAGGAATACTTCTAGGATCGGTGAGATCGGCAATGATGAACCGCGAAATTTGAGCCAGCGTCGAGATGGTTTCCGTCAGGTCTTTATCTGTCGATGTCTCGCAGTCTATAACCACTGGCAAATAGTTATATTTGCGAAGTGCATCCAAGATGGGCTTGCGCTCCTGGGTGCAGCGACCTAGAACCAGTATGACTTTAGAAGAGATAGTGTTATTGAAATCGGGGATTTTTTGAGTGTTGAGCAGCCGACTGATAAACTCGGCAACTTCCAGATTGTCCACTGCGATCGCGGGTTCACTGCCAGAAGTGATGGCTAGACTCAACTGCTTGGCTCCCTTCAGTTTTAATCCCAAAGTGGAAATTCCACAAATTGAACACTCCTCAAGGTTGGCTCCCTCTAAATTTGTCCGCACCACTTGAGCCTCACTCAAGTTTGCCCATCTCAGGTCTGTCTTGCGGAAGTCTGCCACGCTGACAACTGCTCGTCTCAGGTTTGCCCATCTCAGGTCTGCCCCACTGAAGTTGGCTTCACTGATTTCTGAATTGCTCAAGTTGCTTCCGCTCAGGACTGTCCCTTTTAAGTTGGTTTTGTTGAATTTTGCCTTGCTGAGATTGGCAGCACTTAGGAGTGCGCCATTGAGGTCTGTCCCATCTAGGAGTGCGCCGCTGAGGTCTGCCCATCTCAAGTCTGCCCCGCTGAGGTTGGCTCTACTGAGGTTGGCTCCGCTCAGGTTAGCCGAGGTCAGATTAGCCCCGCTGAAGTTGACTAAGGAGAGGTCTGCCCCACTGAGATTGGCTGTGCTGAGGTTGGCTCGTTTAAGGTTAGCCATCTTTAGGTCTGCTCGGATTTGAGGATTCTGTTGTCTTTCCTCATTCCAGGCTTTCACTCCTTGTTTGAGCAGATCCAATTGTTGCTTATTTGTCCGATTTTTCAACCGGGTTTCAATCTCAATTCCTGTCGGGTTTGTTTTAAAATCTATGTTGTTTTTTGCCATATAGCTTTCCATAAATCCTCTCTAAATTCACAAACATTCAATACTTGAACTCAGATATCCAAACATACTTCAAGTGATTGCGACCAGCGACTTTACGCTTTTGCTGGCAGCTAATTTTTGTAATTTTGGATTTAACAAATTAAGTAACTACGTAATTACACGTAAATGGTTTAATTTGATGATCTATATCTTAAGGAATACGCCTTGAGTCTGACTACCATTAAGAGTACATATTTACACAATCTTTAAACAAGTAGTATATTTACTGAGCTTAAAGATAAAACTTGCCATAAATGTTACTAAGTATACAGACAAGAATGACATAATATGTAGAACAACAAAAAAGGCTTTTGTTTTGAACTAGGTGAGATTACGGGGGCACACCAGAAGAAGAGGGGAAAAGCGATCGCATTTAGCGATACTGCCAAGGGTTTTATTTAGACTAAAAAGCATACTGTGATTGCTTTATAGCCGTTCTTGGATAAGGTGAAAAACATTTGTCAGTTTAATCGCTTTGTTATCGGCTTCGCGATCGCTCATCCGCTCGGTACGCAATTCTAGAAAAACTACTCGGTAAAATTAAAACTCAGTTTCCGCCGAAGTAAGCAGAGCTTTGTCAAGAGCCTTGCCAGTTTTTTTTCGACACGCGCCCGCAAATTCCGGAAAAACTTACCAGATGTGCCATGCCAATAGAGACGGGAGTTTGTAGTTTTAGCTACGAACCCCGTTTCCGTAGTTACGGAAGACATTCTAAGCAAGATGGCGATTTCAGCAAACAATCAATCAGCGTCAGCCATCGTAGAGGTAAGGGATTGGCATCCCTAACGTCCGCTCAGTAAATCATTCGCCTTTGCCTCAGCAGGGGCAATAATTTTTTCTTCTACAGAAGCGATCGCATCTTCAAGATTCTGATACTGGTAAATGGGTTGAGCGTAAGGATATTCCTGAAACTCCTTCAACACAGCTACCTCTTTGCTATCCACGCTATCCACTTGCACTAACGGTTGCACCGGCACCAAAGGGATACCCTGGAGAATTTTCAGTAATTCTTGGGGGATGCTGCTAGCGTCCGTGAAATCCACAATCATAAACTTCGCCATCCCAACTACGGTGGAGATTGCTTCTGCAAGTTCCGGCGTCGCTGCTTTTTCCAACTCCACCGACAAAGGCAAATAGTCATGTTGGCGAAGGGCATTGCGAAGCCCCTCCAGAAAATCTTTCCGCCCATCTGCTTTGAAACTGCCCAAGATCGGCACGATATTGGAGGCTATTGAGGGAAAAACCTCGCGGATTTTCTGGTGATTCAGCAACAAGTACATAAATGTCGCCACTTCCAGATTATCCAGTGCGATCGCTGGATAATCTGGCGGAGTAATCACCAAATTTGACTGGTTGGCTCCTTCCAACTTTAACCCCCAAGACGAAATCCCATAAACTAAACAACCCTCTAGGTTTGCATTCTCAAAGTTAGTCTTGAGCAACCTTGCCCCCATTAAGTTAGCCTCACCCAAATTCGTCCCGCGCAGATCGGCTCCTTGTAAATCCGCCCCAATTAGATTCGCTTTAAACAAATCCGCCTCGCGGAGGTTCGCCCCGATTAGATTGGCTCCCCGCATATCTACCTCTCTAAGGTTCGCCCCAACCAAATTCGCCCCAGACAAATCAGCTTTACCCAGGTAGACCCAGTGCATATCTGCACCTTCAAGGTTTACTCGGCTCAGGTTCGCCTCAAAGAGGTAGGCTTCGCTGAGATTAGCTTCAGTGATATCTGCCTCTGACAAGTCCGCTTTACTCAGGGATGCTCCCCTCAAATCCGCACCCCGAAGGTCTGTTCGATGCAGAGATGCCTGCATCAGATTGGCTCCACTCAGGTCAGCACTGCACAGAGACGCCCCCGCCAGGTTAACTCCACCCAAATCTTCCTGGCGTAAATCGACTCCAATTAAATTTGGCGGGATTCCCGGACTCAATTTACGCCACTTATTCCAAGCTTCTACTCCTTGCTTGAGTAAAGCTCGCTGTTGCTTGTTTGCCATGCACTTCAGCTCCCCTCTCTTTTGGCAGATGCGATGATTTTTGGTTAGGCACCCCTAAAGGGTACCAACGATGTCTTGGCGGTTTAAATCGGTTCTCCTGCGCCCTGATATAGAGATGATACTGGTTACAAATTCTCAAAAGACTACTGAAATCGCCGTTTTCTGAAAGAAAAGGCTTTGGACAATGGCAGTTCGAGCAATTCATTAACCGGCTTGTAGATATTCACTGAGGTTTCTTGGGAACCCTAGAAGAGGCAGCGACTCTACTCTGACGAAGAGAACCGAGATTTCAAGTGCTGTTACTCGCCAGTCCGTCTTTGGGTAGAAAAAGTGGGAAAGGGATGTTTAAGGGAGAAAAGTTTGGCGCTCAATTTTTCCTCCACTCAGACAAATCTAACCCCTGAATCCTTCCTTACAAGGCCAGGGGAAACCACGAAATCAGCGTTTTCTAGGGGAAAGGTTAAGTGAAGATGTATTGGTTTTACGTCCACTGGTCTGATACACAATTGCTACCATTTATTAACTAGCGGCAGAGAGATTTAATTATTTTGAATGTTTGTTTCAAAGGATTGAGAAAGTTATCTGACTGCGGGAAGCTGCCCAACCTAGAATTCTCAGTCTATCCTTCTAAAACGTCCATCTTCGAGCCAAGACAGACAAGGCTGTCGTCCGTGCTGTCGGCAAGAGGGTTCTTTAATAGAGACAAAGTCAGTGGTTCCCTATTCCAGCCTATCTAAACCAGTCGAGGAGTTTACCGTTGCAAGTCCCAGCTGAAACCGTATCTCTTCCAGCTTTGGAGGTTTTAGAAACTCCCGCCGCTTCCCCGCTGGTAGTTTCTTCCAATTCACCTTCCAAACTTTCCAAACAGGTAATTCGGTCTAGCCTAAAAGCGTCTACTTGGGATGCTGTCTTTGCTGTCGTGTTTGGCGGCATTACCGGCGGCGTCCTGCTCAGTAATTTCTTACTCCAATTAGGTGCAAGCCCAATGGAGATTGGGATGTTGTCGTCCGTCCCCATGCTGGTGAATTTGCTGCAACCACTGGGAGCGTATCTGTCAGAACGAACCATCAGTCGCCACTGGTTTAATGTCTGGATCTACGGCCCGTCGCGGCTGCTGTGGCTAATTTTAGTGGCGGGAATTGGTTGGAGTTGCTGGCACCCAACGAATTCGCCCAACCTGGTCAGCTGGACATTAGCAATCGTCTTGGCAACCAATATCATTGGCAGCTTGGGCAGTGCTAACTGGCTCAGCTGGATGGCGGCGTTGGTTCCGGAACAGTTGCGGGGGCGATATTTTGGCTTTCGCAACAGTGCTATCAGCTTGACCACTCTGCTCTCCGTACCCCTGCTCGGTCTAGCCGTGTCGGTTTGGCCTGGCGGGCCGCTTCAGGGATACGGTGTGGTCTTGTTCTTGGGAGTCATCATTGGGTTAATTAGTTTGGGCTGTCAGTTTTTCATGGTGGATGTGAATCCCCAGACGCAGCACGGCACTGCTGACGAGGCAGGGGAAACTGAGCGTTGGGGAACTGCGATCGCTCTGCTCAAAAATGGCAATTTTGTCAGGTTTCTGCTTTACTTTAGCTTTTGGGCATTTGCGGTTAATATCTGCACTCCTTTCTTCGGTCTCTACCTGCTGGACAACCTGAATATCGATGTCAGCTGGGTAACGCTCTATAGCAGCTTAACGGCGGCGGCTACCTTGGTAATGATGGTGGTATGGGGGAAGCTGGCAGACCGAATTGGGAATCGTCCACTTCTGGTATTTGTGGGGGTGTTGGCAGCACTGACACCTTTACTCTGGCTGGGGCTGGGAGCTGACCCAGTTTCGGTTTGGGTTTGGTTCCCGCTTTTACACCTGTTCATGGGTGGCACCTGGGCAGCGATTGACTTGTGTACCAACAATTTGCAAATGGCTGTGGCAGCAGGACGCCATCAATCTGCTTACTTTGCGATCGCTGCGGCGGTTGCGGGTGTCAGTGGCGCACTGGGAACGACTGTCGGGGGATTTCTGGCTGAGTTGGACAATTTCGGTGGCTTGCCAACCGTGTTTGCTCTGTCTGCTGTTTTACGACTTGTGGCTATCCTGCCTTTAGTCTTTGTCAAGGAGCATCGCAGTCATCCGATTCGGAAGGTTTGGCGATCGCTCATTTCGCCGAAACTGCAACTTGTGCCGCTTCGGGCCCCAATTACTGTAGATCCACTGACAAATGGATCAGAATAAAGGTAGAGGTTAGGGGTTGGTGTTCTCATCAACCCCAAAAAAACATGAATCAGGTAGACTACCTTCGGATTAGCTTAATTGACCGCTGCAATTTCCGGTGTCAGTACTGTATGCCGGAGGGTGCTGAGCTTGACTACATTTTGCAGCAACAGCTGTTAACTGATGAAGAATTGCTCACCCTGATCGAAGAGGTATTTATCCCGGTAGGATTTACTCGATTTCGTCTAACTGGGGGCGAACCGCTACTGCGTCCGCGGGTGGTGGAGTTGGTGGAGGCGATCGCGTCCCTGCCGGAAACGCAAGACCTCTCAATGACCACCAACGGGTTTTTACTCGCCCCAATCGCCCAACAACTCTACGACGCCGGGTTGCGACGCCTGAATATCAGTCTGGATTCGCTCAATCCCGAAACCTTTGACAAAATTATCGGCAATCGCGGTCGTTCTCAGTGGCAGAAAGTTTGGGACGGAATTCAAGCCGCCCATCGCGTCGGGTTCGATCCTCTGAAGCTGAATGTGGTGGTCATTCCCGGTGTGAACGACCAAGAAGTGCTGGATCTGGCTGCGTTGACAATTGACCGGCATTGGCACGTCCGGTTTATTGAGTTTATGCCAATTGGCAACGATCGGTTATTTGTCGGAAATGGTTGGGTGGCATCCGCCGATTTGCGCCAACGCATCCGCGACATCTTTGGATTGACAGAATCTTTTGTTCGGGGTAACGGTCCCGCCGATGTCTTCCAGATTCCCGGAGCCAAAGGCACGCTAGGATTTATTAGTCAGATGTCCGAGTGTTTTTGCGATCGCTGTAACCGGATGCGTCTATCTGCGGATGGCTGGTTGCGTCCCTGTCTGCTGAATGAGACGGGTCAAATTGACCTAAAAACCGCCCTCCGCGCCGGTGTTAATACAGCCGAACTCCGCAATCAAGTGCAGCAATTGCTGTTAATGAAACCAGAGATTAACTATAAGCAGAGAGATGCTGGCACGACTGGTGCGTATAGCCGCACCATGTCGCAAATTGGGGGCTAAAAAATAATTTTGAGTTTTGAATGAGTCCTGAATTATTCAAAACTCAAAACTCAAAACTATCTTAAGCTTGGCGTGAGTAGTACTCAACCACCAGCAGTTCGTTGATTTGCAGCGCGATCCATTCGCGCTCAATCACGCCGTTGACTCTGCCAGTCATCTTGGTTTTGTCAAACTCTAGATGGCTGGGCATATTTGCCAAACCTGGATATTCCAGGTTCTGTTGCACTAACCGGCGAGATCCTTCCTTATCTCGGACACTGATGACCTCTCCCGGACGGCACTGATAGCTGGGAATATTCACCGCACGACCATTCACCAACACATGACCGTGATTGACTAGCTGACGCGCCCCAGGAATCGTGGGAGCCATCCCCATCCGGAAAACGGTGTTATCCAGACGCATTTCTAACAGTTGCAGCAATGCTTGACCCGTGGAACCCGTGGCGCGACGTGCTTTCCGCACGTAACGCAGCAGCTGCTTTTCACTTAAGCCATAATTGAAGCGGAGTTTCTGCTTTTCCTCTAGGCGGACAGCATACTCTGAGCGCTTCTTGCGGGCTTGACCATGCTGTCCTGGTGGATATGCACGGCGGGCTGATTTGCGAGTTAAACCGGGCAGATCGCCCAGACGACGCACAATTCTGAGGCGTGGGCCTCGATATCGGGACATATAGCTTCCTCTTGTGTACCCTTCAGACTTTAACCAAAACTATCATTGTAAGCCCAATCTAGGAGAAATTAAAAGTGAGCAGAAAAATATTTTTTGGTTCGCTTTTTCTATTCTGGGGGGAGTTTGACGATAGTGAGCCAGAAGTCCTCGATTGACTGCACCACCCGCAGGAACCGATCTAGGTCAATCGGCTTACTGATGAAACAGTTGGCATGTAAATCGTAGCTGCTGAGAATATCTGGTTCGGCTTGGGAGGAGGTCAGAACGATGACGGGAATCCTTTTAAGCTGGTCATCCTGCTTGATTTCTGCCAACACTTCAATACCGTTGCGCTTCGGTAAATTGAGGTCAAGGAGGATAATATCGGGACGAACGGCATTGGCATACTTTTCTTCTCTTTTGAGGAAGGCGATCGCTTCAACACCATCCCGCACAACATTCAGGTGATTCCCAACCTGACTGTCTCTAAATGCTTCTTGGGTGAGACGAATATCCCCTTCATTGTCTTCAACTAGCAAGATTTCTACGGGTCTATTACCCAAATTCACCTTGGGTTCTCTCCTGTTCTGGGAATTGTAAAGTAGAATACACTTCCCTGTCCCCATTCAGAATCCACCCAGATCCGCCCACCGTGTCGATCGACGATTTTTTTGCAGATAGCTAAACCCATTCCGTTACCAGGATAGGTTTCGCGTGCGTGCAAACGTTGAAAGATGACAAAAATTCGTGCTTGATGAGCCGGGGCAATCCCAATACCGTTATCGCGGACTGAGAAGACCCATTCATTTTCGCTTGTTTGAGCGGAAACGTGAACCTGGGGGGGGGCATCTTTACGAAACTTGATTCCATTCCCAATTAAGTTCTGTAACAGCTGTCCTAGTTGAGTGGCATCCCCCCGCACCGATGGTAGGGGATCGTGGGTAACGGTAGCATTACTTTCGGCGATCGCAATTTGCAGATTTGCGATCGCTTCCTCAAAAGAGCGATCGCAATCCACCATCTCAAATTCCCGACTTCGCGTTCCCAGGCGCGAATACTCCAACAAATCTTGAATCAGCCGTTGCATCCGGTTCGCACCATCGACGGCAAAATCAATAAAATCGTCGGCGTCCTCATCCAGTCTCCCTTTGTAGCGCCGAGACAGAAGCTGGGTGTAGCTGGCAACCATTCGCAGCGGTTCCTGCAAGTCATGGGAAGCTACATAAGCGAATTGTTCCAGTTCCGCATTAGAACGAGCGAGTTCCTGTGCTTGTTTGAAGAGAGCCTCCTCCATCCGCTTACGCTCAGTGATGTCAATGACAAAGCACACACCTTTATCTTGAGATCCTTCCAGCACAGCACCGCCGAGCAAAACAGGGATGCGACTGCCATCTTTACGAATATATTCCTTCTCAAAGGGGCTACAAATCCCCGTCGCGGCTAGCTCCTGGATGCCCTTTTCATCGAGATAGTTATATTCCACAGGAGTCATCTTTTTCCAATGCACTTTCCCTAAAAGCAGATCCTCCCGCGTGTACCCAACCATCTCTAAGAAGGCGTTGTTGGCTTCTGTAACGTTACCTGACACATCCCAGAAGAGAATCCCAATCATGTTGGATTCAACGATGCGCCTAAACCGAGCTTCGCTTTCTTGTAATGCCTCCTCGGCTCGTTTGCGTTTGGTGATGTCGGTGGAGATGCCGCAAACTCCATAAGGAACTCCAGCCGCGTCGCACAGGGGAAACTTAGTCGAAATGTACGTGTGTAGTCCGTCATCTTGAGGCACAACTTCTTCCCACTCCACAGCAGTTCTGGCTTCAAGTACCTTTCGATCGTTCGCCCGAAATACATCCGCCATTTCTTTGGGGAAGAGATCGTAATCAGTCTTGCTTTTAACCTTTTCTCCATCAATATGAAAAAGAATTTCAAACTGGTGATTAATAAAAATAAACTTGCCCTCAGTGTCTTTGAGGTAGATAACTGCCGGAATGTTATCTAGAATCGCCTGCAACCGCGCCTCGCTTTCTCGCAGCGCCTCCGCCGTATGTTTCTGGTCGTCGATGTCTGTGCAGGTGCCGAACCACTTAACGATTCGTCCGGTAGGATCTTTCATCGGCACTGCGCGAGTTAGGTGCCAGCGATATTGTCCGTCCGCAGCCCGTTTGAAGCGATTTTCGATTTCGTAACTCTCGCCCGCCTCCGCAGATTGATGGCACCGCTGTATCGACACCAGCCGATCGTCCGGATGTAGGACAGAGAACCATCCGTCACCCTGGCTTTGTGAGAGGGTTAATCCGCTGTAATCAACCCAGCGCTGATTGACGTAATCGAAATCACTATCTGAGTCTACAGTCCAGACTATCTGCGGGATGGATTCAGCGAGAAAGCGATAGCGCTGTTCGCTTGCTTCGGCTAATTCACGAGCTTCCTGTTCGCGGAGCAAGAGTTGGGCGCGTTCTTCTTCTGCCCGCTGACGCTCGCTGATTTCACTTTGCAATGCTTGGTTGATCAGCCTTAGCTCTGCTGTCCGCTCGTTCACTCGCTCCTCAAGATCGGCGTTCAGGGTGCGAATGTGTTCCTCTATCTGCTTGCGTTCGGTGATGTCGGTGGAAATTCCACAAACGGCATAAACAACGCCACTAGCGTCATAAAGGGGAAACTTGATTGAAATGTAGGTGTGTAACTCATCGTCGTGAGGGGCGACTTCTTCAATTTCTATCGGAATTTGGGCTGCGAGTACCTTTTGGTTATTCTTGACAAAGGCATCGGCGATCGCATTCGACCAGATATCGTACAAGCTTTTACCAATCGTCTGCTCTTTATTCAGGTCAAACAAATCTTCACACCTGCGGTTGATCAGCAGAATTCTGTGTTGAGTATCCGTTAGATAAATCAGCGCTGTGGAATTATCTACGATCGCCTGTAGCCGTTCCTCGCTTTCTCGCAGTGCCTCCTCTACTCGTTTGCGCTCAGTGATATCGTGCATGGCAACAACCGCACCCAGCTTTGTTCCCTGCGAATCAAAGAATGCCTGTCCGCTCGCTAGTAAGGTGCGAAATTTGCCTGAATTTGGGGCGATGACCATTTCTACATCGCGGACATGCTCCCCTTGTAACGCTCGAAACAGCGGGATATCTTCCCGCTTCATAGGCGTTTTGCCGTCGGACAGATATAAATCGTAGTATTCTGCCCACTGCTCAGCCGGAAGCGGTTGTTCTGGCAAGCCATGAAATGCTCGTGAAGCCTGATTAAACAGAGTTAGGACACCATTGGCATCACAAGCAACGATTCCGGCTTCTACGTTATCTAGCAATACTTTTAAGAATTCTCGTTCTTTTTGGAGAGCTGCCTCGGCGCGTTTGAGATCGCTGATGTCGCGGCTCACAACCAAGGCAGTTTCGATTTCACCTTGCTGGTTGAACTCCGGAACCACACGCGATTGAAAGTTGCGGAATCCGTTTACCGTGACAGTCTGGAATTCAATCGCTTGTTCTTGACCTGTTTCAAAAACCATCCGCAGGGTATCTTCCCAAAGCTGGCACAACTCTTTGGGTGAGCCAGCTTCTTCAGGAGTCTTGCCGATGAATGCCAGCGCTGGCATTGCCGTGCTCCGCTCGACAAATGAATTGACATATACATAACGCATTTGTCTGTCAAGACGCATTATCGCATCGGGCGCATTTTCAAGCACGGCTTTGGATTCCTGCTGGCGGTGGGAGAGTGTCTCCTCTGCTTGCTTGCGTTCGGCAATTTCGCTTGCCAATTGTTCGTTGGCTTGCCTCAATTGTGCTGTACTCTGCTCGATTCGCACCTCCAGTTCTGCATTGAGTTGGCGCAGTTCTTCTTCTGCTTGTTGCCGTTGGGAGTCTATGGTTTTTAATGCTTTATCATTCCACCAAACCAGGATGCCAAAAACCACCGCGTTCATCACTCCAAGGATTGCCAGCCCGATGTCGCTGTGGGAGTGCTGTGGAAATACATTCTTGAGGAAAGGAAGCTCGAACAGCCAATCGAGCATCACCAAACACCCAAGTGGAAACGCGATCGCGATCGCAGCTGGAGACGCGATTTGCAGGAAAGAAAGTAGACGAGAATGAGATTGAGGCATATTCGTGGTTTAGCCCTAACCAAAGGAGCTGTTTTCTTTAACGGCGTCAGCGCCATCCTGGAACTGTTTGATAGCAAGAATTGATGATGAGTTCTCGATCGAGGCTGCTAAAGGAGTTGGAAAAGTGACTCATTCAAACCTAAAAATTGTCTCTCTGATTCCCAGCGCTACGGAAATTTTAGCGATCTTGGGGCTAACTCAGGCGATTGTCGGGCGATCGCATGAATGCGACTATCCGCCAGAAATCCAAAATTTGCCCGTCTGCACCCAGCCCAAATTTAACCCCGAAGGCACCAGTCCGGAAATTCACGATCGCGTTACAGATTTGTTGCAATCTGCGTTGAGCGTTTACCAAGTCAAAACCGACGTTCTGGAACAGCTGCAACCCACCCATATTTTGACTCAAGCTCAGTGTGAAGTCTGTGCTGTCAGCCTCTCAGAAGTCGAGCAAGCGGTTGCTACGCTCACGCACTCTCAGCCGCAGATTATTTCCTTACAGCCTAATTTTTTAAGCGATGTCTGGGCAGATATTCAACGAGTCGCTGATGCCTTGGGTATCGCTGCGCCACCCGTGCTAGCTGGGTTACAGTCTCGCATCGACGCTTGCGTGCAAAAGACGCAAGCACTTCCTGACAGCGCCCGTCCTACAGTTGCCTGTATCGAGTGGATCGATCCCCTGATGGCAGCGGGAAATTGGATTCCTGAATTAGTCAAAATGGCTGGAGGTCAATCTCTGTTCGGTGTTGAGGGTGAACATTCGCCGTGGTTGAAGTGGGAAGCGATCGCCATCTCTGACCCCACTGCGATCATCTTCATGCCCTGTGGTTTCGATTTAAACCGCACTCGCGCTGAGGCAATGCCGCTACTCCAACGTCCTGAATGGCAAAGCTTACAAGCGGTACAAACCGGCAGAGTTTACATCACCGATGGTAACGCCTACTTCAACCGTCCTGGTCCCCGTTTGGTAGATTCTCTGGAAATCTTAGCCGAAATTCTGCATCCCGAAAGCTTCCATTTTGGATACGAGGGTACTGGCTGGGAGTGCTTATTAAATCATTCTCCGGTATAGACTACATACTTTCTTCACAAAAAAATCTATCTTAGGGCTGACCTCTCTCTACTATCCAGATGAAGATAGTAGTTTAGAAGTGCTGTTACCTGAAGGTGTGTCTGCCCGGATCTAGCTGAGGGTTGATTTTTTCGTCTGACTCGCTGCGGAACTTGCAAAGAAGTTGCACGTAGCATGACAACGGAAATATCGGATTTCTGTAGTCTTTACGGAAGCTATATCCTTGACTTTATAAAACAGGCATTGCTGGTTCCATGAATTATGCAGCACTGCAATTAAGGGGAACTACCAAGATTATGAAGCCTGTCGAAGAATTACAAATTTTACCAAGCAAGCCGGAACCGTTATCATGCACTAGACTTGACTGGATTGATTATGCCAAAGGCATTGGCATCATTTTAGTTGTCTATGTCCATGTTTTGACCAATTTAAAAAATGCTGGAATGGGAATGCATGATTTATTTCATGATTACTCTTTTAATTTTATTTCTAGCTTTCATATGCCACTTTTCTTTTTTCTTTCCGGTTTATTTGTAGAAAAAAGCTTATTGAAGGGTAACAAGAAATTCTGGGGGGATAAATTCAATACAATTGTGTATCCCTACTTACTTTGGTCTGTTATCCAAGGTAGTATTTTGGTTTTGATGTCAACCTACACGAATAATCCCATTAAATTGCAGTTTAAAGATTTACCATTTTACATGGCTTTTAACCCCATTCCTTTAATTACTCTTTGGTTCTTATATGTTTTATTTGCGTCTTATTTAGTCTTTGCGATCGCTCGAAAATTTATCAATCTATATATATTGCTTTCTTTCTCTATTTTAATTTACTTGCTGAATCCCTATGCGCCTAGCGAAATTCTGACTAAATTCATGAGTATGTTTGTGTTTTTCGTCGTTGGGGTAACTGTGGCACGCTGGTTGCACAACGACTTGAGAAATATTCCGAGTACCTTGTATAAATTGAACAAGCAGCAAATTGGCGCGATCGCGCTGATATTTGTCATCTTTCAAATGACACTTTTACAATTTGGTTTAAGCGAACAACCAGGAACTAGATTTTTTATGGCATCTGGAGGAATCATAGTTACCCTAGGCATATCTTTCTACTTGGCAGAAACCAAAAAATTAGATATTATTCGCTACCTGGGTTTTTTATCGATGCCCATTTATTTAGCTCATATGTTAGCAATGGGAGCGACTCGAATATTCCTCCAAAAAGGTCTTCACATCAATCATGTGGTTTTACATATCATTCTGGTAACTATTTTTAGTCTAATATTACCAATCCTGTTGTACGAGCTAACAAAAAAGATAAAATTTCCTTACCTATTTTCTTTAAGTAAGCGTTCAGCCTTATCCTCAGCAATTTTGGCAAAGAAAGGTACTCAAGCATTACAGCAGTAAGATTGGGATTACTACCGCCCTCAAGGTGTCAGTTGAAAGACGAGGGTTTTCTTCGCGTGCTTTGTGTCTTCGTAGTTCAAAAATTGTTTTTTAAACCACGAAGACGCGAAGATAAAATTCTGCCGAATTGGCATGATTTACCAGATTTTTTTCTCACATTGACAGAGTTAGATAAGGATTTCCAACCATAAATTGGGGTTAAAAGCTTATCCTACAAAGCCGCCAAATACGGCTAAACCGTAATATTTCCAAGGAATAGCCACTGTAGTAAACCCAGAATTTGTCAGCATTTCTAAGTGGGAGGTTAGAGTCGCTAATTGATCTTGACTAGAGTAACCTTGAGGATTGCTCTTACCAATTTTGTCGCGAATTTCTGCCAGCGTTGTTCCTTGCTGCAATGTCCATTCTTCCCGCGCCGTTTGGTAAATTTCCTGCATCACTGGTGATTCCGGCAGGATGGGATCTGCGTTCCAAAAGACGCCGCCTGGATTGAGGCTTTCACCAATCCGCTGAAATAATTTCAACTTCATTTCATCGCTGAGATGGTGAATTGCCAAGGATGAGACACAGGCATCAAAGCTTTCTCCCAGTTCCAACGCATGATTCGCCCAATCTCCGAAGTCGGCTTCAATTCCCGTCCACCTGTCTGCATAGCCTGCTGCGTGGATTTTCTTTTTTGCAAACTGGATCATCCGAGGAGAGTAATCTACAGCAACCAGTTGGGCATCAGGACAGCGGTTGAGGATTTTTAAACTGAGTTCGCCGGTGCCGCAGCCGAGTTCTAGGATAGCTTTGGTGCTAGAGGGTAGACAGAGGGCAATCGCATCCAGCATTTCGTCATAGCGTGGCAACAGATGGCGAATCCCAGTGTCAAAATCAGCGGTGTTGGCGAATACTTCTCCAGGAAACATAATTTAAACCACAGAGGTACAGAGAATACGAGGAAATAGAGAATAGTAAGATTCTATTAGGTTTGAGCAAGGCGAAGGATGCAGGAACACGAGCAACTGACAATTGCGGAGTACCAAGCGACAGCAGAATCGTTTCGGGAGGGAACTTGGGCTCACGATGTTTCCCAAAATCGTGATGCCTTGGTAGCGGCGATGCCTAAAAATCCGGGTAAAATCCTCGATCTAGGCTGTGGTCCCGGACGAGATTTGCTGGCATTCAAACGCCAAGGGCATACTGTGATTGGCTTGGATGCAACGCCTGCGTTTGTGGAAATGGCACGACAGGCTGTGGATTGTGAGGTTTGGCAGCAGTCGTTTTTCAATCTCGATCTGCCGCCAGAAACCTTTGATGGGATTTTTGCGAATGCATCGCTACTTCACGTTCCTCATTCCCAAATGGTGAAAGTGCTGAAGGATTTGCATCAAGCGCTGGTTCCTGGCGGTGCAATTATTATTTCTATTTGTCGTGGAGATAGCGAAGGCTATAGCGTTCGTCCAACCGGCTATCGCTTTGTTTCTGGGTGGGAATATGAAACTTTGGCACCCTGTCTAGAACAAGCTGATTTTGAGATTCTCCACCACTACTATCGTCCCCCAGGATTGCCCTGTGAAGCTCAATCTTGGCTGGTGATGGTGGCAAGGAGAAGATTAAAAATTAAAAATTAAAAATGCAAAATTGAAGAATAGGTTTGGGAATTTTACATTTTTTCTTCGCCCTAATTACGGCAAAATATGAAATATCAAGTTAGGACAGTAAGAAATTTAAGATGACAAGTGAATCCTATATTTTTCTAGCGGGTGCCAGTCGGGGCGTTGGTCGAGAAATTGCCAACTACTTAATACAGGAAAACCAGAAGGTGAAGGCATTGTTGCGATCGCCAGCATCTGCTGCCGAATTGGAAGCGATGGGAATTAAAGGGGTGATGGGAGACGCTTTAAATGTTGCCGAGGTTGAGCAGGCAATCTTAGGAGACGAACCGATTCATGCTGCGATTAGCACCATCGGCGGTTTACCCAAAGACGGCGAAAGAGCTGATTTTTTGGGGAACAAAAATCTTATTGACGCTGCTGTGAAAGCAGGGGTAAAAAAGTTTATTCTCATTTCTTCGATTGGAAGTGGAGATAGTGTCGGGGCTATCCCTCCACAAGCTTTAGAAACGCTGAAGCCAGTGTTAATTGAAAAGGAGAAAGCCGAGAAGTATCTGATTGACAGCGGACTGACTTACACTATTATCCGCCCCGGCGGATTGAAGTCTGAACCAGCAACTGGCAATGGCGTTTTGACGGAAGATCCGCGAGTTGCGGGGACGATTCATCGCGCGGATGTCGCGCAGTTGACTTGCCAGTGTCTTAATTCTGATGCTGCGAACCAGAAAATCCTCTCAGCGGTTGACCGAAATATGATGTATGGGCAACCAGAGTTTGCGGAATTTAGCTTGACTTAAACGGTTTTACCCAGCCTAGCTGAATTGTCCAGTCGAGGAGGAGACGAGCGATCGCAAATAGCAAAATACTTTCTCCTCCTAGAATCCCAAACGACCAGAAGGCATCGGGGAAATTTAACCCAGCCTCCACTTGCCCTAATCCCCGCACCAACCCAAAGGCAAACACTGCGCCAGTCCTGAGGTGTGGATTGGGGTCTTCTCGAATAATATAGCGGTAGGTGACGCCAAACAGAAAACCGCTCAAAAGAGCGATCGCCATACTCACTAGAAAGTGAACGCCATTCGTGACTTTCAGATTGGCGAGTGTCTCAAACTGCTCCGACAGCACGAGAATATTGCTCAGGGTAGCAATGCCATAACCCAGGAAAAAAGACAAAGCAGCAACAGTTCCTGCCTTGATAGATTCTATTCGCTCAAGCCGATCAACCATCTCGTGCAATATCCTGTGAAAATCGCTCCTAGTTCAGTTAAAGGTTTTTTTGGCGACCTCGTCATTCGCCGAGGTCTGCCATAGATGCCTCAAATTGAATTATGATAGGCGCTGGAGTGATTATTGGGCACTTATCTTTACATACAACTATGGATATTTTGAGTCTCGGTTGGGTTTCAGTTTTGGTTTTGTTTACTTGGTCGATTTCAATGGTCATTTGGGGTCGTAACGGCTTCTAAAAGCATTGTGGAAACTTCTGTTCTGACTGTTCTGGCTTTTTCTACCTTCGCCCTGTTAACGGTGGTTTCTGGGGGCATTATCTATCTGACGCTGATAGAATGGCGCGATCGCCGTCGCCAAGATCGGGAGAGGCGAGAGAATAAGCCCTCTCGTCGTCGCTCAACTAAAGTCTAGGGTCTATAAAAGGCAAAAGTAAATTTTTACTTTTGCCTTTTGCCTTTTGAGCGAAAAAGTCTTCAGGACTGAGGAGTGAGGACTGAGGACTGAGGGCTGAGGACTGAGGACTGAGGAGTGAGGAGTGAGGACTGAGGAGTGAGGACTGAGGACTCAGTAAAAAAGAAGTTGGCATCCTCAGCAGACAGGGTTTCAAGCCCTTGGCTCTAGCCATGAAGAAGAAAGAAAAGACTTTTGCCTCAAGAAGTTTAACTTAGTCCGTGTTCCGGTGTTATTCAACCATCGCCTCCCATTCCTGCTTCAAGATGCCGTATACGAGCGTGTCATGCCACCGTCCCCGGATGCTGACATTCTCTCGCAAGCGACCTTCTTCGGTCATCCCAAGCTTCTGCGCCAATGACACCGCCCCTCTATTCTCAGCGATACAGCGTGCATAAATGCGATGCAGTCCAAGTTCTGTAAAGCCAAATTGCAGTAGCGGACGACTCATTTCAACAGGATAATTTCGCCCCCAGTGTTCGGGAGCCAATTCACACCCAATTTCTGCTTCTGAGGCATCGCGATCGCTTTTGCGAATACCGCAATTACCAATCAGTCCGTCCTGTCTCCGGACGACTGCCCATTGATACCTCCATCGGGGCGTTTCCTGCTGCCACCGGAGGAAGCGATTAACGAAGGCGCGAGCGTCTGCCTCAGTGCGCCCGACCTCTGGATAAAAGCGTTGATATGCTGGCGTGGATTGATAGGCTAAAATGGCAGACCAGTCGGCTTCCGTAAATTCCCGCAGCAGCAGACGATGAGTTTGAATAAACATGACTCAATTCCGAAGTGAAAACCTACTTCATCTTCTACGCTGCTCGCAGCGGGTTAACAACTGATACAGACTCCGAAGATTAGCGTCGAGCGCAATTATCGCAGTGTCTGCATCGCCAGCCAGCTGCCTCTTGGGTGAAGCCAAAAGCCTGTAACAAAAACTGCCAACGGCACTGTCGCGTGTTTAGGTATTGCGCCATCTGGGACTGAACTTGCTGCTGCTGGCTACTGAGTTCCCCAAAAGAGCGAGATTTTCCAACCGAACGCCGAACATAATTGAAGGGATCTTGCCACTCCAATTGTCCAGCACTATGGAGGAGAGCAAGCGCTATAGCACCGTCTCGAAACTGTTTGGTTACGGCGGTTACTTCCCCTTTTGGTGGGAGTTTGGATGCGAGTTGCTGAGCTTCTTGATATTGCGATCGCATCTTTCCCGCAAAAAATTCCCGTCTTTGCTTATCCTCCGGGTTCAGCCACCCCGTCGGTTCGCTCACCAAGGTTAGCGCTTCAGATAATTTACCATCTCGTCCAGCTCTCCCGACTTCCTGCACGTACTCGGAAAGCAGCAAAGGCGAATGAAAATGAACAACCCACCTGACATTCGGTTTGTTAATCCCCATACCGAAGGCGCAGGTACACACGACAAAAGGCATTTCATCACTCAGCCAGCTCGCTTCAATGGAGCGGCGTTCCTCTGGACTCAGCCCCGCGTGATAAGCTGCTGTCGCATAACCGCGATCGCTAAGTAACTGAGTTAATTCTTCGCTATCTCGCCTGGTGCGGACGTAGACTAACCCTGCTTGTTTGGGTCTTTCCTGAATAAACTTCAATAACCCTTGGCGGCGTCCTCTAGGTGTCCAAATGGTTTGCACTTTCAGGTGTAGATTTTGCCGATAGGGGCTATTTTTGAAAACCGCTGGCTGTTGGAGTTGTAAGACTTGTTGGATGGTTTGCTGCGCTGCGGGATCGGCAGTGGCAGTGAAAGCAGCGATCGCGATTTTAGTCCCAGCTGGCTTTAATTTTAGCAGCGCCGGTCGCACCGCTCCCAGTCGTCGATAAGTTGGTCGAAATGTCTCTCCCCACTGCACTAAGCAATGCGCTTCATCGAGAATTAAGCCGTTAATTTTTAGTTTTGGTTGACACAACTTTTCCCAAACTTGGGCACTCAGCAGCGTTTCTGGGGATAAGTACAATAATCTCAAATGTTCGAGAGTTTGCAGCGTTTGCCGTCGTTGGGGAGTTGGCACTTCGCTATGCAACAAGGCAGCGGGTAAATTGCGATCGCGCAATTCCTGCACTTGATTTTCCATTAGCGCTACCAAGGGCGAAATCACTAACGTTAGTCCCGTTTGCAGAAGCGCCGGGAGTTGAAAACAAATCGACTTTCCCCCGCCCGTTGGCATCACAATTAGGGCATCTTGCTTTTGCAACAAGCTGCGAATAATTTCTCCTTGTGGAGGTCGAAAATCATCATATCCCCAGATTTTTTTGAAGGCGATGCGGACTTCTTCCCAGGATTTTGTTTCGGAATTATTCATCATTCGTATGTAGATGCGATCGCTTCTATAGCAATCCTAAATGATTCGTGAATAAGAGATCCCCGACTTCGAGAAAGAAGTCGGGGATCTGAAGGGCTAGCATCTACAGCTCAAATCGGATTGCTTCTAGTGTCTGCTCTTAGCAATAAGATATATTAAGTTTTAGGAAAATCTGACGTAGTTTATTTTAGCTTTTTCTTAAAAAGGAGTGCGCTTAATGGTTAACTACGGTTTAAATTTAGCCTCGTTACTTGGTTTAATGTATTGGATTATCGGTTGAATTTATCCGATAATAGCTATTATTTTAATAATTAAACGTTCAAGACAAACGAGTGTTTTGTCCCTAATTATTTATGTTATTCAAATCGTATTTTTACCAGTAATAATGTTCTCGTGTGGCTTTATTTTATTTTCTCAAGGTTGGCGTTTAGACCCAATCCTTCAGTTTGTACAATTTCTTTTAACAGGGGTCATTATTTGCATAATTATCAAAGATATTTATAGTGATTTTATTTAAAATTAGAAAGGAGTTAATGAAATGATAAATTTTGGTTTAAATTCAGCATCGATTTTAGGGATAATATATATTATTCTGGTTATAACCTATCTAAGTTTAATTAAAGGTGCAGCATCCGGATGAAGAAATAACTTGAGTGCCTCAATTTTAAAATTAGATAAATTTGTATCTGCAATTATAAGAAGTTTGCTGCTAATTTCCGGGATAATTTTATTTTTGCAAGGTTGGCGTTTAGATCCAGTTTTACAATTTGGGCAATTTCTTTTATTTTTATTAATCCTTTATATGATACTGAAAGATATTGTACTTGAGCGGATAGAGCGACGTAGATAAATTAAGAAGAGTGTCCGGTGAAAAAGCGGTAATTCTTCAGAGCGATCGCTCTTTTATCTCTCCCTACGAAACCTAGTTAAACATGACTACATTTTTTATATAAAAAAGGCAATTAAGACTTTGAGGGAAGCACAGTTTGTTGTGCTTCCCTCAAAGTCGGTGGTCAGTTGCAATTAATCGCTAACTATTGACAATTTCCGATTATCAATTACCCATTACCAGCCCCTACAAATTCAGTTTATTTTCACCACTGTGCTTAACTTCAGCTAATTAATAAAACTGGTAGGATTTCCCGCCGTAATCGGCTTGGGAATTGGGCTAGAAATGCCTGAAGGCGCTTCCGTCGAACTGGGTGGTGTCGCCGGTTGGTTGAAGTGTTGATAAGCGGTACGAGATATCTGGCGAATCAACTCTGAGGCCTTAGCGTCATTGTGGGGGCGTTGCACCATCACAGCGGCAATGTAGCGCTTGCCAGTGGGCATATCAATCAAGCCAACGTCCGCGATCAAGGAGCCGATATCGCCAGTTTTGTGGGCGATGTTAGCGCCTTTCCCCAGTCCCCGTGGCAGCAACGAATCTGTCACCGTTTGTTGCATGATATGCAAGATGCGATCGCGCGATGGCACCGAGACCACATTGCCTTGATTGACCATTGCCATCACCGTCGCCAACTCCTTAGGACTCGTAGTGTTCGTTCCTTCCAAGTCCGGTAGGGCGTTGTGGATAACAGTTGACGTCAATCCCCAAGATTGGAACCGCTGATTCAGCGCCTCAGCACCGCCCAAACGCTGAATCAGCATATTGGTAGCGGTGTTGTCACTAATCGCAATCATCTTCGTTGCCACCTCTAGGGCGGTGTACTTTGTCCCTGGCTTTTTGTACTGCAAATCGCCGGAACCAGAACCCATCAGATTTTTCTCTAACGTTAACGGTTCATCCAGACGAATTTTTCCAGCATCCACATCTTGGAAAAAGGCGACGAGAATTGGCACTTTAATGGTGCTAGCAGCTGGGAAGATTTCGCTACCCGAAAAGTCGAGATAGGCACCCGTCTCCAACTCTACTAAAAAGACGCCTGGATTTAATTTGGAATTTTGCGTCACCAGCGCCTGTACGTGTGCTTTCAGCGCTGGGATTTCTTGATTCAGCGTCAGAACAGAAGTACCCGCCGCCGTACCCATCGCCGCGTCAGCTTGAGCTGGTGATTTTTGTCCCGGCGCTTGACCAATCGCCCCGACTGCTGACTGCTGATGGAGGGCGGAATCCTTGTTAGCAGCGCCTGCTAGCTGGCGGGTTGCCGGGTCCCAAGCAGATAAAACAGTTCCCGCGATCGCACCAATTCCCACTCCCAAGATGAGCAGACGGGCACCGTACAGCCAGGGAGAAACCGGGCGTCCGGGAGATCGCGTCCGGCGCTGAGGTAAAGTTCCCCCGCTCTTATGCGTGCCTGTGGGCTGGGCTGGCTGGGCAGGAGGGCGTTTCTGGAAGCGCCTCACATTCCCCTGTGACGGGACGGGGTAAGGGCGCACTGCCTCGCGCAGACTTTGATTGGGGATTGAACCGCCTTGACGCGAGCGATCGCGGCGGCTTGTTTGGGGTGCAGGTGCTTCTATCCCCTGCCTTCCCCGATTCACATCGGAAGCGAATCGCGAGAGTGATTTCCTCATTGGCGTGGTGGATCTTAAGGAACGATTGGGAGCAGAATTTGACTGCACCTGTCGCAGTGATAGACTGGCGCGGGAGGAGTTTCGAGTACGTAGGGACGGGGAAGATTTTTTTTGTTCTGTGTCTAGGGGCGCATTTTTCAAACCGAAACCCATCCTTGCTGAACTTTGATTCTTTCCTCGCGGCGTCGCAGCCACTTCACGGCTCACGCTCAAGGGTGTAGTTTTGAGTGCGTCGCGTCGATTCCGCGACGCGGGTTGTGTTTTTTGTTGCTCTCGCCGACGTTCGCGGATGTCAGAACGATTGTGTTGGTTCGGTGAGGATGAACTATTTGGGCTTTGCCCATTATCTTTAAACGTACTTCCTCCTGATACCGCTGACACAACTGACTGAGTTTCAGACTGCTGAGTCACTCCTAACTCCTCCACCACTATGGTTATTGTTAATTGTTAGCTGTTAAAAAGAGTGACTAACCACTGTACCGGCTAAGCCTTGGCTTTACTTTTCCAGGGTCTATCACTTGCATCAGGGAACGAATGCTTTTGCGTATCGCAACACCGCTAACGGACAAAAGAGCGTTAACGTTAACGTTCCTAGCAACTTTTGCTTATTTTATGGTGCGTCTTGCTGTTCTGGTTCATTAGCAACAGAATGTGGCAAAAATTGTAGCGCCCAGTCCATCTGGCTGAAAATGCCTCGGAGCATTGCCACTTCTGCTTTGCTGGGATTGGCTCGATTGAACAGACGCCGGAATTTTTCCATACGGCTGCTGGCGGTGTGGGGATAGAGATAACCCATTTTTAATAACACGGCTTCCATCTGTTGATAATACCCCTCCAAAACTTCTAATGAGGCAGGGTCAATGGTCAGTTGTGGGTTTTCAGTTGGGAGAGGCAAGGTACTGCCATGCCCGTACTGTTGATTGTCAGTAGTTTGCGACTGACTGCTGAGTGCTGACCAATTTTGGTAAAGCTCGTAACAACAAATCCCAACTGCTTGAGCCAGATTTAATGAAGGATACTCCGGATTCGTGGTAATGCGTACAAATCGCTGAGCATAGTTTAATTCCACATTACTTAACCCGCGATCTTCTGGGCCAAAGAGCAAGGCTGATGGCAGCGGTTCTTCCAGCAACCAAGGTAAAGCGATTCTGGGATTTTCTAGCGGCGTGTCTAACGTTCGGGAGCGGGTAGTGGTGGCGATCGCTTTCACGCACCCTTGTAATGCCTCTGGGATCGTCGCGACTACCTGAGCCGATTCCAGGACGTCTATGGCATGAACTGCCATATCCGTTGCTTCTTTCGAGAGGCGATCGCATTGGGGATTCACCAGTACCAACTGCCGCAACCCCATATTTTTCATCGCGCGAGCCACAGAACCTACGTTCAGCGGGCCTGCTGGCTCTACCAATACAATCCGCACCTTAGCTAATCTAGTCTCATCCATAAGTAAAAAGAATAAAATAGTCTAAAAGCGCATCTCTCTATGGGCGGACATAATTACCTGACTTCCGATCTATTTCGTAAAATTGAATATTGGTAATGTACCGTCAAATTAACATGAAGCGCGTTCGATCCAAGTCCGACTTACCCAGCAAAATTTGCCCGGTATGTCAGCGTCCCTTTACCTGGCGCAAAAAATGGGCTGATTGTTGGGATGATGTGAAATACTGTTCGGAGCGCTGTCGCCGCCGCCGCAACCAAGCCAATGAGTCCGCGTAAAAGCCCAAGTTTAGATTTTCGATACTGGATTGAAAACATCACAAATCTAAAATCTGAAATCAAGGCTGAGTCTTGGTATTTATTAAAAATTACAAAGGATTGAAATATGTCACTCAATCAGGTGCAACCCAAGGTGATTATTCACGGTGGTGCCGGTAGCGCCCTCAAAAGTCAAGAGGGGGCTGACGCAGTCCGCAAATCACTCTACAAAGTCGTGGAAGAAGTTTATACCCTGCTTTTGGCAGGAGCAACTGCCCAAGCAGCAGTGGTACATGGTTGCCACTTGATGGAGGACGATCCCCGCTTTAATGCGGGAACAGGTTCGGTACTGCAATCAGATGGTCAAATTCGCATGAGTGCCTCCCTGATGGATGGGGCATTTCAGCGCTTGAGTGGCGTGATTAATGTATCCCGCATTCAACATCCCATCGATCTGGCGCAAGCTTTACAAGCTTCACCCGATCGCGTGCTATCAGATTACGGGTCGGCAGAACTCGTGCGGGAATTGCAGGTTCCGATTTACAATCCGATGATCGAGATTCGCTTGCAAGAGTGGCTGCAAGAGCGGAGCGAGAATTTTATTAAAGAAGCCGCTGGGGTGGTAGCGGAAAAAGAGCTGGTGGATGACCCAGAGGCTGGACGCGGCACGATTGGAGTCGTAGTTCTGGACGGTCAGGGAAATTTAGCCGCAGGCACTTCGACGGGAGGCAAGGGTTTCGAGCGGATTGGTCGAGTCAGCGATTCCGCAATGCCTGCGGGGAACTACGCCACCGCTCAAGCGGCAATTAGCTGTACGGGAATTGGAGAAGACATTATTGA
This sequence comes from Trichocoleus sp. DQ-A2, assembly GCF_039961915.1. Lineage (NCBI taxonomy): Bacteria > Bacillati > Cyanobacteriota > Cyanophyceae > Leptolyngbyales > Trichocoleusaceae > Trichocoleus > Trichocoleus sp. DQ-A2. Next base: position 118,507 of record NZ_JAMPKD010000007.1, on the reverse strand, counting down.
TGAATGTCTGGCAGCGCGGATTGTGGTGCGGGTGACGGATGGTTTGTCTCTTGCAGATGCCTTCGAGCGCTCCTTTACGGAAGCGCGTGGGCGTCAGCGAGATTTTGGGGCAATTGGGATTGATGCAACTGGAGCGATCGCATTTGGGAAAACGAGCGAAGTCCTCCTCGCTGCTTTTCACACTGGCGAACAGATGGGCGATACCTTGGAATGGACGGGTGACACCCTATCCGGCTTCATTTCTTAAGTGCAAGTAGGGTGGCAGGTTGCAGCCTGCTTGCAGTTAGGGTGTAAAAATATTAACCCCTAGGCGCATACATAACGACCAGCGTGCCAAGCAGAGCAATCCAACCTCCTAACAAGTCAAATTTGTCTGGAGCTATCTTATCTACCTGCCATCCCCAAAGAATAGAAAGAACGATGAAGACACCTCCATAAGCTGCATAAACTCTCGCAAAATTGGCAGGTTGCAGCGTCGCAATGATTCTCTACGGAATCATTGCGATCGCTCCTAAGAAAGCAAACCAAATACTCTTATTTTCCCGCAGCCAAAGCCATATCAGATATCCTCCACCTATTTCGCATAACCCGGCTAAGACGAAATAGAATACAGACTTGATAATTGGCATCTTGATTTACTCCTGCTGGGGTTTTAAGCGCCAGCCTTTTCTGACGACTTGACGGGCACGGGCAATTACCAAAGAATCATCTAGAACGTCTTTCGTGACCACAGACCCGGCGGCAACGGTTACGTCTTCTCCCAGTGTCACTGGCGCAACCAGAACGCTGTTGGAGCCGGTTTTCGTGCGGTCGCCGATTTTGGTACGATGCTTCTTCACGCCGTCATAATTAGCAGTAATTGTCCCCGCCCCGATGTTCACTTTATTTCCTAAAGTGGCATCGCCTAAATAGGACAGGTGGGCCGCATTGGTGCGATCGCCCAAGGTGCTATTTTTCAGTTCCACAAAATTTCCAATGCGGCAAGATTCCCCGACTTCTACATGACCGCGCAAATGGGCGTAGGGGCCAATCCGGGTGCCCTTTTTAACCACACTGTCCGTCACCACAGAATAAACCACCGTCACATTTTCCCCAATCTGGCTATTTTCAATCAAGCTACCAGGGCCAATGCGACTCCCAGATGCGATCGTGGTATTTCCCCGCAGATGAGTTTGCGGTTCGATCGCTACATCCGGTTGCAACTCTACCGTGTCATCAATGGTGATCGTGTCTGGACTCACGAGAGTCACACCCGCCGCCATCCAGGCATCCTTGACTCGCTCTTGTAAAATTTCGTAAGCATTACTCAGTTGTTTGCGGTCGTTAATTCCCAGAATTTCCTGGTAATCCTCCACATCCACAGCCATCACCGGCTCCATGAATTTAACCGCATCGGTTAGATAGTATTCCTGCTGGTCATTGTTGGGTACCAGTTGCGGCAATACTTTTTCCAGTTGAGGCCAATTGAAGCAGTAAACCCCTGCGTTAATCCGGCGATTTTGCTTTTGAGCAGGCGAGCAGTCCCGGTCTTCTACAATCTCTTTGACCAGATTTTGACCATTACAAAAAACCCGCCCATAGCCTTTGGGGTTTGGCATTTGGGCGGTAAGGAGGGTGGCGGCGTTCTGATGCTCTTGGTGAGTTTGCAGCAGATTTTTGAGCGTTTGCGATCGCAACAAAGGGACATCCCCATTTAAAACCAGCAAATCGCCGGTGAAGCCTTCCAGATGGGGGAGTAATTGCTGGACGGCATGACCCGTGCCCAACTGCTGGGTTTGTTCAACAAACTCCAGATTGGGAAGTGGGGGCAATCGATCGATGACTTCTACCAAGGCATCTTTGATGCGATCGCCTTGATACCCAACGATGACGAGGCACCGCGATGGTTCGACTTCAGACAAACTATGGAGAACCCGTTCGACGAGCGATCGCCCTCCCAAGGAATGTAGGACCTTGGGCAGATCCGATTTCATCCGCGTCCCACGTCCCGCTGCAAGAATTGCTACTGCTACCATATTCAGCTTTTCGCGTTATCAGACCAGCTAAAAGAATAAAGGATGAAGCATGAACCATGAAAGAGCGTTCGTGGTTCTTTCCGGGTGAAACATTGGCTCAGTCAGCCGACGCCAGCATCCGACTAAATTTTTGAGTCAATCCGAGCTTGCCCCTACACGGCTTCTGGCATCGCCTCAGCAACGCGAGCTGATTGAATAAACTCAGTAAACTTCTCTACTAATTGAGGATTTCTCCAACCTTTTGCCGTTTCTTCTGCAAAAATTTCTAAGGCTTGTGCTGATGTAAACGCGCGTTTGTAGGGACGTTCGCTTGTCAGGGCATCGTAAATATCAATAATTTGAAAAACCTGCGCCAAAAAGGGAATCTCCTCATTAGCTAAACCATCGGGATAACCCGTTCCATCCCAGCGTTCGTGGTGATTGCGAATAATTGGAATGACGCCCCGCATGGTTCGCAGCGGCTGACAAATTTTCTCACCAATCAGGACGTGCTGCTTCATAATTACCCATTCTTCGTCGTTGAGTTTCCCTGTTTTGAGCAGCACGGCGTCGGGAATGCCCACTTTACCGATGTCATGGAGATAACCGCCCCACATCAAATCCCGAACTTCGTTGCGAGAAAGATTCAGAAATTCACCAAAAGCTTTACCCATTTCCACCAGCCGTTCGCAGTGATCGCCTGTCGCCGGATCGCGGCTTTCAACACTACGGGCGATCGAGAACAGGACTTGTTCGGCGTGATCCAGGTCTTCATTCAAACGCTTTTGCTGGACAAGAGACCGGACTCTGGCAGAGAGTTCTAAGCGATCGAAGGGTTTGGTCAGAAAATCATCTCCACCTGCTTCAATGCCCAGAATGCGCGATCGCCTATCATTTAGCGCCGTGATAAAAACGACCGGGATCAGGCGGGTTTGTTCGTCTTGTTTTAACTTCCGACATACCTCAAACCCATCCATCCCCGGCATCATTACATCCAGCAGAATTAAATCTGGGTTGCACTCGACTACACGCTTCAATGCATCTGGCCCACTTTCTGCCTCCAAAACTTCGTAGCCTTCCACCGATAGCAGTGCTACCGCCGTCATCCGACTGGAGGGATGATCGTCAACCACCAGAATTTTGGGCAACTCCGAACCTAGAAAGCTCACTGAAGACAACCTTGTTTGAGAAGAAGCAGCCGTTGATAAATTGAGCATGATTTATAACATAAATTTGTTTTTAGTATGAGCGAATAGCTTAACCGTGGAATCGGGTTTTTCACGGATATTAACAGCACTTAGCAGACATCTTGATTGCAGCTTCCGTCTTCAGGCATCAAGGCATCGATTTAATCTTCTGATAACCTACAAAATTCGGAGATTCTTTATCTGTCCGGGTTCGGTCAGGCAGTTCTTAAAAGTTAATAATCTTTCACTTGAGCGATTGCAAAGAATGCTACGATTATACACCGCCGTTTGAGACCTAGACCATTGCGGCGATCCCATTCAATCCCGATCGCGGACTGTAATAACCCGCACTGTTTGCAAGCAGAGGTTTGTTCTAAAGCACTTGCTTGTAGAGCTATTGAATTCTGAGCTGAGATTGAAATAACCAACGCTTTTTCCAATGAGAGGTTGGCTCTAAAGCACTGGCTTGTTGATCGATTTGACGACGCTGCAAAATCGCATCAGCAGGTTCGCACAGATGAGGGTCGCGGTAGGGAATGGCAGCTTTGGTGTGCAAATGCTCTTGTTCTTGTACTGAAAGCGCCGCTATATCTAGGTTTGTAAAACTAGCGACCGTTCCAGGCGATCGCCTTCCCACAGGGAATGTCGCACCAATTTGTAACCCAGCGGCGATTAAAGCAGCCCGCACCGCCGCCGCACAAGAATAAGTGGCAAGTCTCCCATCGGGTTTTAAGCACTTGGCAACCCAGCTTAAGAATTCCACCGTCCACAATTGCGGACATCGGGGGGGTGAAAAAGGATCGAGAAAAATCGCATCTGCCCGGAAGTTTGAGTGGTATATCTGCTGAATTGTGGCTCTGGCATCTCCCACGATTAGCTGAGCATTGAGGCGTTCGGTCTGAACTTTGCCAGAAGTGGCTAGCTGGTGGAAAATTTGAGCGTTTTCTGGATTCCAGTGGTTCAAAAGATGATGCGCGATCGCTGCTTTTGGTACCGATGCATCTAGTTCCAGCCCCACCCACTCCACTCGGCAATTTGGATTCACTTCCCAAATCGTTTCCAAAGCCGCCGCGGTGTTGTAGCCCAGACCATAACAAATATCCAACAAATGTAATGTTGGTTGCTGTGCTTTCTGCCTGAGTTGAGTGGGTTCGACAAACTTAAGTTCGGCTTCCTTCTTCGCACCCTGCTGACTATGAAAAGTTTCGCCAAACTCTTCTGAAAAGAAGGTGAATGAGCCATCAGCGGTGAGTTGAGGTGTGAAGATGCCCATGTCTTGCATTTTTTAGAGAGGAAGGCAGGTTAATAAAGCACTGCAAAAACTGCTTAAGCTCAGTTGAAACTAAATTTAATTTTTCCAGATGACGAGTGACTCTTAGGCAAACTGCACGACTTCGGCTACGCTTGCCCACTCCTGAACCCACTTTTTACATAATGCATCAATCACTTCAGCCTCTTTAATACGAGATAACATGAAGCCCTGATTACCAAGATGTTGCTCTATGGAAGCTCTAAAGTGAGAAACTTTCGGTCATTTATTCTTGAAAACCGCTCGTGAAATCTTTCTAATAAGCAAATCAAAAGTTTATCATACCGCTGATTAAATGCATTACCAACGGGTTGCAGTTTATTGGGTGAAACTGGTTTAGTTTTGGTCAAAATGTAACCTTTCCAGCTTAGCGATAATTTCGTGTCTTGCTATCTATTTTATTGGTTCTAATACTCAGCTAACTCTATAAATTGTAAGTGAGTCGCATGGATACTTGGAGTTGAATTCTAAACAGAAACGCGATAGCTTCTCCACTATTGCCGTGGCAACACAGATGCGATCGCTCCCTGAAGACTTGTACACTGTTTTGATTGCAAAGAGTCAAGTCAATGACCGATACCCCTTTTGTCGTTTCCGCCCAGTGGCTTTTTGAACACCTGAACCTTAGCGCAGCGGCTCCGGAGCTTTCGCAAGTTATCGTCGTGGACTGTCGCTTTTCCCTTGCCAATCCGGAATTGGGACACCAGCAGTATCTCACCAGTCACATTCCCGGTGCCTACTATCTGGATCTCAACAAAGACCTTTCTGCACCCGTCGGACAGCACGGGGGAAGGCATCCATTGCCCAATCCCGATGAATTAGCCAAGAAGTTAGCAGCCATTGGAGTAAATTTTCAGGAAACCTTGGTTGTTGCCTATGATGATTCCCGATTTGCCTTTGCTGCACGTCTCTGGTGGCTGTTGCGCTACCTAGGGCACGATCGCGTGGCTTTGTTAGATGGCGGCTTTTCGGGATGGCAGGCAGAGGAATATCCGGTTACAGACGTTCTTCCAACGCCACACAGAGGCAAGTTTGTGCCTCAGGTGCGACAAGACTGGGTAGTAGATATTGAAACCGTCAAAGCTAGAAAAGACTTGCCAGGAGTGGTATTGGTAGATTCGCGGGAAGGCGATCGCTTTTCTGGCGAACAAGAACCCATTGACCCAATTGCCGGTCATATCCCCGGAGCCGTAAACTATCCTTGGCAGGAAGTATCGAGTAGTCAATCTTACCTACGACCGATGACGGAACAACGCGCACGATGGGTAGGCTTAGAGCAAGCTGAGGAGGTTTTAGTCTACTGTGGTTCTGGCGTTACCGCCTGCGTAAATCTGTTGTCTTTAGAAATAGCGGGAGTTCATACGGGCAAGCTATATGCTGGTAGTTGGAGTGATTGGTGTTCTTACCTGTAAATACTATAAAGGCAGTGCTTAACTACTTGCCCTAACTATACGATAGTGTCCACTAGGACAGTAATAGAGTCCTCAACTAAGGTAGAGTTTAAAGAAGAAGTTATGTTTGACTTTATCGGTGCTGTTCCCCTTTTTCGACTTTAATCGCCGATTTTGCCCGAAAAACCTCCTGAATGCCAGCAGGTTTTGGGGAGATCCGGAAAGATAAAAAAGAATAGGGATTGCACTAAAGTACTTATGAATAAATATTCGTAACAAATTGCTAGAATAAATCATTCCACTAAAATTCTTTTCTACAAATTTTAGGTTTTAGTTTCTATGGCTTTCTTAATGAACCGTCTTTCTATTTTTGTAGACGGGAACAATATGTTCTACGCTCAACAAAAAAATGGTTGGTTTTTCGATCCTAGGCGAGTATTGGAATACTTTAGAAAGGAACAGCCCGATACAAATCTCATCAACGCCTTCTGGTACACCGGGCTAAAAGATCCACAGGATCAGCGAGGATTTCGAGACGCACTAATTAGTTTGGGATACACCGTCCGTACAAAAATTCTTAAAGAATATTACGATGATACTTCCGGTCGCTATTCGCAAAAGGCGAACTTAGATATTGAAATTGTTGTAGATATGTTTAATACAGTAGAACAGTACGATCGAGTAGTTTTATTCAGTGGAGATGGCGATTTTGAAAGAGCCATCGAACTGTTACGTTCTAAAAATACGCATATTACAGTAGTTTCCACAGAAGGAATGATAGCGAGAGAGCTAAGAAACGCTACAGATCGCTACATAGACCTGAATGAAATTCGGGAATTTATTGAAAAAACTGAATATTAGTCTTCAAACCTTAGTTTTTTTGGCTATAACTAATTAGCAAGAACTAATGACTAACGGCGAATGAATCAAAGTTGAAGGATGTGTTTTTTTTGACCTATGAACGTTGAACCTAGCCAAGACCGGATTATTATTTTCGATACGACCCTTCGAGATGGGGAACAGTGCCCCGGCGCAACTCTGAATGTAGACGAAAAGCTGAGTATCGCGCGACAATTGGCTCGTTTGGGCGTGGATGTGATTGAAGCGGGTTTCGCTTATGCTAGCCCAGGAGATTTCGAGGCAGTTCAGAAAATTGCCAAGACAGTCGGGACAGAAGATGGCCCAGTTATCTGTAGTTTGGCAAGAGCGATCAAAGCAGATATTGAAGCCGCGGCAGAAGCGCTAAAACCGGCGGTAAAAGGTAGGATTCACACCTTTATTTCAACATCTGATATTCACTTAGAATATCAGCTAAGAAAGACAAGGGCTGAAGTGTTAGCGATCGCAGAAGAAATGGTCGCCTACGCTAAATCCTTCATGGACGATGTAGAATTCTCCCCAATGGATGCCGCTCGCTCCGATCCAGAGTTCCTCTACCAAGTGCTAGAGCGGACAATTGCGGCGGGTGCCAAAACTGTCAATATTCCCGATACCGTTGGTTACATGACTCCCAGCGAGTTTGGTGACTTAATTAAGGGAATTAAAGAGAATGTGCCGAATATTGACCAAGCAATCATTTCCGTACACGGTCATAATGACTTAGGCTTGGCGGTGGCGAACTTCTTGGAAGCCGTGAAAAATGGCGCACGACAGCTAGAATGCACCATTAACGGCATTGGCGAAAGAGCCGGGAATGCTTCACTCGAAGAATTGGTGATGGCACTCCATGTCCGGCGTCAGTATTACAATCCATTTTTAGGACGCCCAGAGGAGTCAGAAGAACCCCTCACGAATATTGACACAAAGCAGATTTACAAAACATCTCGGTTAGTTTCTAACTTAACAGGGATGTTGGTGCAGCCGAATAAAGCAATTGTGGGCGCAAATGCTTTTGCACACGAGTCTGGCATTCACCAAGATGGGGTGCTGAAAAACAAGCTCACCTACGAAATTATGGATGCCCAATCTATCGGTTTAACCGATAATCAGATTGTACTGGGCAAACATTCCGGTCGCCATGCCTTCAGCGCTCGACTGAAAGAATTGGGATTTGAACTATCAGAAAGTGAGTTAAATAAAGCCTTTCTGAAGTTTAAAGACTTAGCGGATAAAAAGAAAGAAATCACCGATTGGGATTTGGAAGCGATCGCTAACGATGAAATCCAACAAGCCCCAGAACTTTTCCGCTTAGAATTGGTGCAAGTCTCTTGCGGCAGCAACTCTCAGCCCACCGCAACCGTTACACTTCGCACTCCCGCAGGCGAAGAACTCACCGACGCCGCCATCGGTACGGGACCCGTAGATGCCGTTTATAAAGCAATCAACCGCGTCGTCAACGTCCCCAACCAACTGATTGAATTTTCCGTTCAATCGGTAACGGCTGGAATTGACGCCATCGGAGAAGTTACGATTCGCCTACGGCACCAAGATCGAGTATTCTCCGGTCATGCTGCCAACACCGATATCATCGTCGCCTCCGCCCAAGCCTATGTCAACGCCCTGAATCGCTTGTATGTTGCCTTGGAAAAAGAAGAGACGCGATCGGCAGTAATCTCCCAAAAAGTATAAACCGCAAACAGCCATAGAGGTACGCAAAGTGAGAAAATCCTTTGCGTACCTTTGCGTTTACCTTTGCGAACCTTTGCGTTTAATTCTTAATTATGGATATTTTTGACAAAGAGAAAAAATTCCACGATCAATGGGCATCCACCATTGATGTAGATGGAATCAAAGTTAAAGATTATTTTGAAGCTTGTACTTCCCCTGAAAATCGTTTCATCCTCGGACGACTGGGAGATATCAGAGGCAAAAAGCTTCTCGATTTAGGGTGTGGTGCTGGGGAAAATAGCGTTTACTTTGCCAAAAAAGGGGCGCTGTGCGTGGCATCTGACTACTCTCCCGGCATGGTGGAAGTCGCCCTACAACTGGCAGAGAAAAACGGCGTCGAGATTGAGGGGCGAACCATGAATGCGATCGCGCTCGATTGCCCCGATAATAGTTTTGATATTGTCTACGCCTCGAATTTGTTGCACCATTTACCCAATCCGAAACTCGCCATTCGGGAAATGCACCGGGTGCTTAAACCGGGTGGAAAAGCTTGTTTTTGGGACCCTCTGAAACACAATCCAGTCATTAATGTGTACCGCCGGATTGCGACGAAAGTGCGGACTGAAGATGAAACGCCGCTGGATATTAATATTGTCAATTTTGTCAAATCCCAGTTTTCAGAAACGTCTTACGATACGTTTTGGTTGGCAACGCTGTGGATTTTTCTACGCTTCTATTTAATTGAAAAAATCGATCCGAATAAGGAACGTTACTGGAAGAAAATTATTATTGAACATGAAAGATTGGCACCCAATTATCAACGGTTAGAGAAGATGGATGGCGTTATGAAAAAGATTCCTTTAATGAAGCGTTTTGCCTGGAATCTTGCTGTAGTCGCAACGAAATAATTTGTATTTCTCAAGTAAGCGGAGGATGAGATTAATTACTGAAAATTGTTAGCTTGTTTTGAGAAAAAACTCACACTGGTTAGGTTTCTAACCTCAAACGAATCTAAGAATTCAGTAATTTGTAAGCGTTATTAGGACTAATCCCCAGCAAAAGTCACAAGTAAAAATTAAAAATGAAAGATAAATTCTTGCATTTTTAATTTTTAGTTATTAATGATTAATGGTGGCTAGTTCATCCAGTTGAGCGAGGGTCTGCCAAACTTCGTGCAACATTTGATCTAGTCCAATGCCAGCAACCCCTGAAATCAGGAATACGGGTGCATGACTTAACTGACGAAGCTGTTGCGCGATCGCTTCCACATCACGATCGGGATCGATCGCATCCACCTTGTTCAGCGCCACAATCTGCGGACGATTTGCTAGCCCCCGACCGTAAGAGTGCAGCTCCTGCTGTATCGTTTGATACGCAACAACGGGATCTTCGCTAGTCCCATCAATCAAGTGCAGCAGTAATCGGGTACGCTCGATATGACGCAAAAAGTCGTGTCCCAACCCGGCACCCATATGGGCACCCTCAATTAAACCTGGAATATCAGCAAATACGGTGCCGTCACCGCTGGGTTTGCGTACCACCCCCAGATTCGGCACCAACGTTGTAAAAGGATAATCTGCTACCTTCGGTCGTGCCGCTGAAATCGCCGAAATCAGCGTAGACTTACCGGCATTGGGTAAACCAATAATCCCCACCTCAGCTAAGAGCTTCAGTTCTAAACGCAGCTGCCGTTTTTCACCTGGCAATCCGTCTAAAGCATAATCCGGCGCTCGATTGCGGTTGCTCAAAAAGTGCTGATTTCCCAAACCCCCCTTGCCACCCTTCGCCACACAGAAAGTTTGCCCTGTCTCAACCAAATCGCTCAGCAACTCATCCGTTTCGGCATCATAAACCATCGTGCCACGGGGAACATGAATCACGCGATCGCGTCCCGCGGCACCCGTGCGATTATTGGGACCTCCGCGCGAACCGTCTTCAGCCTTGAAACGATGGGTATACTTGAAGTCCAGCAAGGTTTGCAAATTCTCAACCACCTCTAGAATCAGCGAACCACCGCGACCGCCATTCCCCCCGGATGGACCCCCAGCTGGCACATATTTTTCCCGTCGGAAAGCGACAATTCCATCGCCCCCTTTCCCCGCCTCCACTTCAACTTCTACCTGATCGATAAATTGCATAAATTTCCTTTGCTAATTGCTAATTGTTACTGATTGATCGTTTGCTCCGGGATGCCATGAACCATGAACCATGAATCATGAACCATTAGCCATTAGCCAGTCTTCCATTAACAATACGGTGACACATCTTCACCACAATCATCCGCCAAATAGGATAAAGCGCGAAAGCGCAAACCTACTAACTGTTCGTAGATGGGATTGAGCTTACACAGCGGTGGAATGTGGACAATTTTGTGACCAAATAGCTTGACATCGCGCTCAAACGGGCATTGGGCAGGAATCATTTTGCACAAGAATCTCGCCAATCGCGGATCGTGAATTTCTAACCCATCAAGCCATACCCGTACTGGGCGCAGCACATCCCGCTGCCGAATCCGAGCCGCTGCTCCTTTGTCCGAGTCAGCGGAAATCTCGCTTTCTGAGGTAGGAATCAGCGTTTGCCGCAGCAATGAAAGCGCTTTCGGCTGCTGTCCTAATGCCTCACAAAACTGGAATAGCAATTCATCCTCGCTGGAGGAATAAACGCCATCTGCGACTGCCACCATCACAGCGGTACGCAGGAAATCTTCTGCGCTTCTGGCATCTTGCTTAAAAGCCGCTGCTAATTCATCGGCAGTAATCGGTTCGAGCGATCCCAAATCCATTGTGGGCGCTACTTGGTTCTGAGTCAGCGATGAAATTAATTTCTGTTCTTCGGCGTCAAAATTGCCGTCTGCCCAAGCAACCATTAGCAAGCCGCGTATCCAAACCGCCATTTGCTCGCTGGTATAGGGAGACTGAAGTACGCTCGTCATAACACTCTGATTTGCTTGAATTTACGTTGCGATCCCTTTGAGTCGATTCTAGCTCTGGCTCAGCCTCGGATGGCTGTAAACTTAGAGACGGATCTCCTCACTTTATTGATATTTCTGTGAATTCACCAGAATTTGGGTTATTCCTGATTTCGATCCTAGCGAGCGTTGCAGGGCAATTTTTGCTCAAAGCTGGAGCTTTGAAGTTAGGCAGAGTCAATGCAGCTAATTGGATCGGTCATCTTTTCAGCATTCTCGGTACACCAGAACTTCTAGCGGGTCTGGCTTGCTATGGTTTAGGGGCTTTTGTTTATATTTTGCTACTGACGCGGGTGAATCTCAGCATCGCTGGCCCTGCGGTAAGTCTGACTTATGTATTCTCTGTGCTGCTGGGTTATTTTATTTTCCGAGAAGCGATTCCTTTGAGCCGCGTGGTGGGTTTGGGTCTGATTATCAGCGGCGTGGTGTTGGTGATTTGGAAAAATTAAATTTCGTGCATTACGCCCTGCGCCACTTTTTCTTAACCCCTATTGATTGGGCGAAAATACAGAAAGTTGCACACCGGGTGTCATTAGTAATTGCTAATTGGTTCGTATCAACCATCATCCTTCACCCTTTTAGGAGTAGCGACTGCAACCAAACCATAGACTTGAATTCCATGTTGTGCGAGCGTTTGAGCCGCAGATTGAGCGGTTGCTCCCGTGGTGTAAATGTCATCTAATAACAGGACTGGCGTAGATGGACGGCTACGAAGAAATTCTTTTCCAAGTGAGAAAGCGCCAGCTAAGTTTTTTTCTCGCTCGGTGCCAGATAAGCTAAACTGAGCCTCTGTCGCCCGTACCCGTTCCAAACCCAGAGATCGCATGGGGTAGCCGGTATAATCGCAAAAGCTTTGAGCCAGTAAATCTGCCTGATTGTAGCCTCGCTGACTCACTTTGGAGGGGTGCATGGGGATGGGCACTACGGTTAATTTGAGCTGAGCGGATACCGGAGAATTCAGCCATGCTTGAGCAAGCCAATGACCCAACGGACGAGCCAGTTGGGGATGGTTTTCATATTTTAGGGCAGCGATCGCTCTCTTCATTGCCCCTCCATATCCGCCCCAAGCAAACACGGGTAGTTGGCCTTGCCAAAATTGGTTAGGATTGGACATCTGACAGCGTTGCAGTTGCCGCTGACAGTCTTCGCAAAATTCTTGAGAAGTCGGGCGCTGGCAGAGTGGGCAGTTGGACTTCAGAAATAGATTTAGCAAACCTTTTACAGTCTGGCTCCACGCCCCCATCGTCAATACCTCATCCTTGGGGAAGATTTCTTTAAAATACAAATAGGTTTGTAAGCGATCGCGCAAGTAACGTCTAGCTTAATTTTTTACAAAATTAATGAATTTAACTTTAAGAATCAGAGTTTTTTTAAACTTTCACACCGAATTACACCAAAAAATTAGCTGAAGTTCCAGAATAATGCCTGACTCTAATCATGTCAGAAAAAAGTCGTCGAACACGAGCTTCGGGTCGCAGGTCATTGGCCCCATCCTAACAGTGGTGACGCTTGTCGCCATTGAGGTGCTGTCTCAGACAAAATTTGCCATCCCCAACCCAGGCCCGATTTCCCTCACCACGGTTGTTTATGCTACCTTCAGCGGCAGTTTTTGGGCTGGGTTGATTAGCGCAGCGATTTCGCTGGTGTATGCCCTTGGCTTCTTTTCCAACCCCGGACATTTGTTTGAGTACACAGACGAAAATGCCCGTCACTTGCTCGTACTAGCCTTCACCACACCAGCTCTGGTGTTGATGGTCGGGTTTCTAAAGCGCCGCGCAGAACAAGCTTTGAGGCTAGAGGCGACTAACGACATTCTGAATCAGCAACTGGGCGAACGCAAACAGGTCGAGGAAAAGCTGAGGAGGGCAAACGAGCGCTTTGAGCTGGCGGCTGCGGCAATTAATGGGATTATCTACGAATTGGATCTGACTCAGAACACGATAGAAAGGACACAGGGGCTGAGTGAGGTTCTAGGCTATCAAATTGAAGAAGCCCAAACAACTGTTCAGTGGTGGATGGAGCGGATTCATCCGGATGACCGACAGCGGGTACACGAGGAAATAAACAGCAAGATCGCCGCCAGTAGTAGTTTTACCGTCGAATATCGGATTCGCCACAAAAACGATCGGTATCTATATGTTTGGGATAGAGGGCTTATCGTGCGAGATGCTGATGGGCGTGCAGTGCGCGTAGTTGGCTGTACTTTAGACATCAGCGAAAGCCGAATTGCTCAAGACGAATGCGATCGCGCTCATTCGCAATTGGAAACCGAACGCGCCCTCCTAGAAGCGGTGCTGCGGCAGCTACCAGTCGGCGCGATTGTTGCGGAAGCTCCCTCCGGGAAGCTGATCCTCGGCAACGAGCAGGTGGATCGGATTTGGCGTCATCCTTTTCGGCAATCTAGGGATATTGAGGAGTACCGCGAGTACCAAGGCTTCCACGCCGACGGGCGACCTTATCAGCCGCAGGAATGGCCTTTGGCACGTTCCATCAGCACCGGCGAAGTCGTCATTGATGAAGAAATTCAATTTTTGCGGGGGGATGATACGCGGGGCACAATGCACGTCAGCTCCTCTCCGGTATGCGATCGCGCGGGCAAACTCGTCGCTGCTGTTGTCACCTTTTTCGACATCACCCAGCGCTCTTCAAACCAAGCTTTGTTAGCGACGCAAAACACGGTCTTGGAAATGATTGCCAAAGGTGCCGCCCTCCCCTCCGTACTGGATGTTCTCGCCCGGTTGATCGAACAACAGTCGGATGGCGCTCTGTGTTCCATTCTGCTGATGAACAAAGAAAAGCAAAAACTCTATCGCGGTGCAGCACCCAGCATTCCAAACAGCTACTTTCAAGCAGTCCCTGACGGGATTCCCATCGGTGCTGTAGCTTGCAGTTGCGGTACGGCGGTTTATCGGCGCGAACCAGTAGTTGTGTCGGATATTGCCAACGATTTCCTGTGGGCAGAATACAAAGATTTGCCCTTGTCTCATGGATTCCAAGCGTGTTGGTCAGTCCCGATTTTTGCCACGAATGGAGATATCTTAGGCACTTTTGCGATGTATTACCGCAAGCCGCAACAGCCTAGTTTGCACGACCAGAAACTGGTTGAGATATCGACCAATCTGGCAGGCATCGCCATTGAGCGTCACTGCACCGAAGAGGCAAAGCGGCAAAGCGAAGCCCGATTTCGGCGTCTGGTGGAATCCAATATCATCGGGGTCGTCTTCGCCGACTTTAACGGCAATGTCACCGATACCAACGACGCCTTTTTGAATCTGCTTGGCTACACCCGCCAAGAGCTGCAAACGGGCAAAGTGCGTTGGGATATCATGACCCCGGAGGAATTCGACGATTTGGATCGGCACAAAAACCAAGAAATGCTGAACTCCGGCACGTGTACGCCTTGGGAAAAAGAATACGTTCGTAAAGATGGCAGCCGCGTTCCAGTTCTCGTCGGGTTGGCTCGGTTGGAAGAATCTCCCGATAGTTGCGTTGCTTTTGTCCTCGACCGCACCCAACGCAAGCGTGCAGAGGAAGCACTCAAAGAAAGTGAAAAGCGGTTCCGTCAGCTGGCAGAAAACATCGATGAAGTGTTCTGGATTCGTTCGGACGCTCCGAAACAGTTACTCTATGTCAGTCCCGCCTATGAAAAAATCTGGGGTCGCACGACCGTAAGCCTTTACGAAGACCCTTCATCCTGGGTGAATTCCATCCATCCAGAAGATCGAGAGCGGGTAATCGCTGCGGCGAAAAAGCAGAGCTACGAAAAGTACGATCAAGAGTATCGGATTGCCCGACCCGACGGCGAGGAGCGCTGGATACGCGATCGCGCTTTTCCGATCCAAAACGACCGGGGAGAAGTTTACCGCATTGTCGGCATTGCCGAGGACATCACTCGTGCCAAGAAGTTAGAGGCGACCCTGCGGCAACAGGCAGAAGAATTAGAGAAAGCTAGCCGGATCAAAGACGAATTTTTGGCAATCGTCTCCCACGAACTGCGGACGCCCTTAAACGCGATGCTGGGTTGGGCGACGATGCTCCGGACGCGGAAACTCAATGAAACCACCACCGCGCGGGCGCTAGAGACGATTGAGCGCAACGCCAAATCACAGGTAAAACTGATTGAGGATTTATTAGATGTCTCGCGCCTAATTCGCGGGCAAATCCGCCTGAATATTCGTCCAGTTGACCTGATATCGGTAATTGAGTCATCCATCAATACCGTCTTACCTTCCTGCGAAGCCAAAGCGATCGCTCTAGAATCAATGCTCGCTCCTGATATTGGCGTTGTGATGGGTGATGCAGAACGCTTGCAGCAAATCGTCTGGAATCTGCTTTCCAATGCCATTAAGTTCACACCGGAAGGCGGACGAGTCACGGTAAAGTTGTCAACGGTCAAGGGGAATGAGTCATCGGGAATCGGGAATGGCAACCCATCGAACCCATTCCCCATTCCCAACCACGCCCAAATTGAAATCAGCGACACCGGATTGGGCATCAGTCCTGACTTTCTGCCCTACGTCTTCGAGCGCTTTCGGCAAGCGGATAGTACAACGACGCGATCGCAAGCGGGTTTGGGGCTAGGGTTAGCCATCGTCCGCCAACTGGTGGAACTGCATGGCGGCACCGTTGAGGTGACGAGTCCAGGAGAAGGACTCGGAGCGACCTTTACAGTGCGGTTGCCCCTCTTAGAAAGGACACAGGTAGGACTAAAAACTTCAGGACTGTTAGCGCAGCGGCAGGAAGTGCAGATTGACCTAGAACAAGCAAATGAGAAAACCCAAAATTACTCTTACTCCTCAACCCTCAACCCTCAGCCCTCAGCCCTCAGCCCTCTTCCCTCCTCTTCTCTCAGTCCTCAGTCCTCAGCCCTCAGTCCTCTTCCCTCCTCTTCCCTCACTCCTCCTGTCCTGAACATTCTGAGTGGAGTGCGGATACTGGTCGTAGATGATGAAGCAGACGCACGAGAATTTCTTTCCACAGCCTTGGAACAGTATGGAGGAAAGATACTTGCTGTGGCATCCGTTCTCGATGCCTTAGAAGCACTCGAACAGTTTCAGCCGGATGTCCTTGTCAGCGACATCGGAATGCCCTTGGAGGATGGCTATTCGCTAATTGCCAAAGTCAGGAACCATTCGGCAGAACGAGTGAGGCGGCTGCCAGCACTCACACTCACCGCCTATGCCAGTAAGGCAGATACCGAGCGAGCGAGCGCTGCGGGTTTCGATGGACACATCGCTAAGCCAGTTGAGCCATCCCTGTTAGCAGAAGCGATCGCTAAGCTTATTCGCTAGACGCACTGCTTGCTCAATTGGCTGAAAGAACGAGAGCGGCGCGATCCCCAAAGTCGGGATTTAACCCTCAAAATAGTATCAGGAGGGGAAAAGCAATCTATGCATATCATACCTTGGGCCGCTCTCGGCTACGGGCTAGTAGTATCTATTTGTACTTTGCTGGGTCTGTGGCTAGGGCCGGAATTATTAAACAATCTTTTTGCAGCGAATGGTTTTATCCCACATGGACATTGCTATTTGTGGAAACCAGGGTTGGTGTCACTTCATGTTGCCACCGATACGTTAATCGGACTAGCGTATGTTTCGATTTCAGTGACGCTAGTTTATTTAGTCCACAAAGCGCGTCGAGATATTCCTTTTCATTCAGTATTTATCGCCTTTGGATTTTTCATTATTGCCTGCGGTGCCACGCATTTTATAGAAGTGTGGACACTATGGATGCCCGTTTATTGGCTATCCGGAACGATTAAATTAATTACAGCGATCGCTTCAGTGACGACAGCCTTGGTAATCCCGCCATTAGTTCCTCAAGTCCTGACGCTGATTGCCTCTGCAAAAACCTCTGAAGATCGTAAACTCCAACTAGAAACGGCAAACGTTGAGTTAGAGACGCTTTACCAAAAACTTAAGGAACTCGACCAATTAAAAACCCAATTTTTTGCCAACGTTAGCCACGACTTGCGGACACCACTTGCCTTGATCTTGGGGCCAACGGAGAAACTGCTCTCCGAGCCGAATCTGACCAACCCAGAACAACGTCACGACCTAGAATTGGTGGATCGTAACGCCCGTACCCTGCTCAAACGAGTCAACGATTTGCTGGATGTCTCCAAGCTGGAGGCAGGCAAAATGGAAGTGAACTACGCACTCAGCGACGTGGCTGAGCTGGTGCGGCTGATTGCTGCCAACTTTGAAACCATTGCAGAAGACCGTCAGATATCCTTCGTTGTCGAAACTCCTTCATCTCTTAGGGCGAGTGTCGATCCAGATAAGTGGCAGCGCATCTGCTTCAATCTACTTTCCAACGCCTTCAAATTCACCCCGATGGGGGGTAGTATCCGCTGCATCCTTGCGGAAGTCAGTCCTCAGGAGCAGGGGCACAGAGGCACAGAGGAGCAAGTCTTCGCCCTGGACTCCCTGTCGTCTTCATCCTTCACCCTCACCATTGAAGATACTGGCCCAGGCGTGCCACCAGAACTCCGGGAAGCCATTTTTGAGCCGTATCGCCAAGAGGAATTCGTTACTCAGCAAGGATTTGGCGGTACTGGTCTGGGGCTAGCCATTGTCAAGGAGTTCGTTGAATTGCACGGCGGCTCCATAGAAGTTAACCAGGCTCCAAAAGGCGGGGCAGTTTTCACGACCTGGATGCCGCAAGCAGCACCCTCAGACGTTCTAAGTACCAATACAGAAGGGTTGCTAGTACCCGATGGGAATCGCGATTTTCATCTGGATGGGGAGACGATTGCGATCGCGCAACCAGCTGCTACAGACTCCGACAAGCTGACTTCGACAAATCTTCAAATCGATTCGACGCGATCGCCCCAGGCGAAAACATCCACAAATTACAAGGAAATTGCCCTTTCTGTAATGGCAGAACTGGGGCATCAACCCAACGATTTGGAATCGGCATTAAATTACCAGTCATCAGAAATTTTCCCATCAGAACAGTCCGCGCAAAATCCTCAAGGTGAAATTTCTAATTCTCAATCCCCACTCGTGCTGGTAGTTGAAGACAATCCGGAAATGAATCGCTTCATCGTCGAGAGTTTAGCGCCAGAGAATCGGGTCGTAAGTGCCCGGAATGGGCAGGAAGGATTGGACAAAGCGATCGCCCTGCATCCTGACTTAATCCTCACCGATATGATGATGCCTCAAATGAACGGCGACCAGCTAGTGCGGGAAGTCAGAGCCATCAAGGAACTCGATACGATCCCGATTGTTCTGCTGACGGCGAAAGCAGACGACGAGCTACGGGTGCAGATGTTACGAGAAGGGGTACAAGATTACCTGATGAAGCCCTTTCATATCGAGGAACTCCGAGCGCGGGTGGGCAATGCGATCGCTATGAAACGCACCCGTGAGATTCTTCAGCAGGAGTTACAAACTCTGGATATAGACCTCGCCACCTTAGCCAAAGAACTCACCTCCCGCCAGCGCGAATTGCAGGCTTCCCATCAAAATTTAGAAATTCGGGTTCGGGAAAGAACTGCCGAACTCGCAACAGCGAATGAATTACTTCAAGAACAAATCGCCCTGGCTCAACAAGCCGAACAAGAGCTGCGGAAGAGCGAACAACGCTTCCGCAGCTACTTTGAACTTCCTTTAGTCGGGATCGCCATTAGTTCGCCAGACAAAGGTTGGCTAGACGCCAACGATAAATTGTGCGACATCTTTGGCTATTCCCGGCAAGAACTCACGCAAATGACTTGGGATCAATTAACTCATCCCGATGATTTGCCAGCCGATGTAGAGCAATTCCAGCGGATTTTAGCAGGCGAAATTGAAGCCTACTCAATGGACAAGCGGTTTATCCGCAAAGATGGTCAAACGATCCACGCCAGCATCTCGACTCGCTGCGTGCGCCGTACTGACGGCTCAATTGATTACTTCGTGGCTCTCGTTCAGGACATCACCGAACGGTACCAAGCACTTCAAGCACTCAAATGGGAAAGATCCATCCTTCGCAGCTTCTTCGATAGCGCTTCTTTGATGATGGGAATTGTCGAATTGGTGGAAGATGACATCCGGCATATTTCTGATAACTCCACCTCAGCAAAGTTCTTTGGGCTAACTCCCGAAGCGATGCAAAATCGACTGAGTAGCAGTTTGGGAGTCCCGCCGCAATACCTGCGATTGTGGATTCATCAATATCGGTTGGCTCAACGCACCCAGACAACCATCCGCTTTGAATACCCTCACGAGACTGACTTAGGTAAGAAGTGGCTGTCTGCTAGCGTCTGTCCCATCGAGGGAGCTTCCAGTTTGCATCCGAAATTTGCGTATGTGATTGAAGACATCACCAACCGCAAGAAATCTGAGAAAGAACGGCTCCAGCTCGTCCGCGAACAGGAAGCGCGTGCCCAAGCTGAAGAGGCACAACAGCGTTATCTCTCCCTAGCAGAGGCGATTCCACAGATGGTGTGGACGGCACAGCCAGATGGGTCAGTGGATTACTACAACCAACGCTGGTTTGACTACACGGGAACAACGCTGGAGCAAGCCCAAGGCTGGGGATGGCAGCCTATACTCCATCCAGACGATTTGCAGGCATCGGTAGACGGCTGGAACAATGCCATTGATACGGGTGAGACTTACGAAGCGGAATGCCGCTTTAAGAGAGCGTCGGACGGAGTTTACCGCTGGCATCTGGTTCGGGCGTTGCCGCTACGCGATCGCCATCAATGGGTCGTCAAGTGGTTCGGGACTTGCACCGACATTGACGATCGCAAGCGCGCGGAACAGTCACGGCAATTCCTCTCCGAAGCTGGCGTCGTGCTGGCTGACTCGCTGGATTATCAAGCTACGTTAGAACGCCTCGTACATCTGGCGGTGCCGCACCTTGCCGACTGGTGCGCCGTCCATACAGTTGAGCCGGATGGCACGATTCGCCAACGAGCGGTTGCCCATGCAGACGCCTCAAAGGTTGAGCTGGCATGGGAGGTAGAGCGTCGTTATCCCTTCGATCCCAAGGTGCCCCGTGGTTTGGCGAAAGTGTTGCATACAGGTGAGGCAAAACTCGCTCCAGAGGTTTCCGATGAATTGCTCGTCGCGATCGCCCGCGATCCGGAACACTTGGAAATCCTCCGCAAGGCAGATTTCAAATCTTATATGTGCCTACCATTAATTGCCCGTGGAAGAATCTTGGGAGCGATCGCCTTTATTACTGCCGAATCGGGTCGTCACTACAATCAGGCGGATCTCTCCTTGGCTTCTGAACTAGCTCACCGCGCTGCCTTGGCGGTAGACAATGCGCGACTTTACCACGAAGCTCAAGAAGCCAATCGCATGAAAGACCAGTTCCTGGCGATTGTCTCCCACGAACTGCGAACTCCGATCAACGCCGTCCTGGGTTGGGCACAGCTGCTCCGCAGCCGCAAGTTTGATGAAAACCGGACGGCGCAGGCGTTGGAAACTATCGAGCGCAATGCCAAGGCACAGACGCAGCTGATTGAGTCGCTTTTGGATGTCTCGCGCATGATCCGGGGGAACTTGCCCCTCAGTCTCCTCCCAGTTGACCTAGTGCCGGTGATTCAAACTTCCATTAATTCTGTACTGGCAACAGCTCAGACACGGGAAATTCAAGTAGAGACAGTGCTAGACCCTTCTTGCGGACGTGTCCAAGGCGATCCCGTCCGATTGCAGCAGGTGATGTCAAATCTACTCTCGAATGCCCTCAAGTTCACACCGAACGGCGGACAAGTGACGGTGCGAATGTCAATCGTTATTGGGAATAGGTCATCGGTAATGGCTAATGCGGAAGAATCTCACCAATTACCAGTTACCAATTACCAATTACCAATTACTCACTATGCCCAAATCCAAATCAGCGACACCGGAGTGGGTATTACTCCTGACTTTTTGCCCCATGTCTTTGACTTGTTCCGTCAGGCTGATAGTACAACCACGCGATCGCATGGAGGTCTAGGGCTAGGACTCGCGATTGTCCGCTATCTTGTAGAAATGCATGGCGGCACTGTCAGCGCCCACAGTCCAGGCGAAGGACTCGGAGCCACTTTTACAGTGCGCCTACCTCTTTTAGAGAGTACGCAAGTAGGGCTGAAAACTTCAGGACTGTTAGCGCACCAGCACGAAGTGCCGACTGAGGTAGAAAACACAAATCAAGAAAGAAAAAATTCCTCTTCCCCTTCCCCTTCCCTCAATCCTCAATCCTCAATCCTCAATCCTCAATCCTCATCCCCTTCCCCTTCCCTCAATCCTCAGTCCTCAGTCCTCAGCCCTCAGTCCTCTTCCTCTTCCTCTTCCTCTTCCCTCAATCCTCATGCTCTCAGCGGATTGCGCCTTCTGTTAGTGGAAGATGATGCCGATATCCGCGAAGTCGTTGTCACCACTCTAGAGGAGGCAGGAGCAAGTGTGAGAGCCGTGGCATCAGTGCCAGAAGCCATAAAGGCACTGGATCGAGAGTTGCCAGACCTGGTGATTAGCGATATCGGAATGCCGTTAGAGGACGGCTATGGGCTGATTCGCCAACTGCGGAATCGAGAAGCCGAACGCGGAGGCAAAATTCCCGCGATCGCGCTGACCGCCTACACCACTGAGGAAGATCGGCTGCAAACTCTTGCCGCTGGCTATCAGCGCCATCTTTCTAAGCCGGTGGAAACCGCCCAGTTGGTAGCAGTCGTGGCGAATCTTTGGAAATCTGCGGGTCAAATTCAGAATGATGAATAAATAATTAAGTTATGATGCATTGTTCCCTATTTACCCTTTCACCTGAGTGGAAAAACTCCACTGGCTCGACCAAATTCAACCCTTCGACCGCACCCTGGTAGGCGACAAAGCTTTTTACTTGAGCCGACTCATACAGCGTGGCTATCCGGTCGTGCCCGGTTTTGTCGTTCCGGCAACCGCAGCCCGTCAATTTCTCGAAAGCATTCAATGGTCGGCACCGCTTGGCTTAGACCTGCCCTATTCTTCGCTACATCTGGATGTAGATAATCCCCGCCAACTACAGAGCGTTGCTCAAACGATTCGGCAGGAAATTACAGCCGCTACGCTACCGTCGTCTTGGATGTCGGAGATAGAATCGGCACAAGCGCATTGGCAAACGAAGGTGCTGATTTTGCGCCCCTCTTTGGCTTTAGATCCGGCGTCTAAAGTTCAGGCAACCGGGGTGCTTTTACCAGAGTCTGGGCTTTTAGAATCCCACGTTTGTCTGGCGACGCCAGAGAGCTTGGCGATGGGTTTGAAGCTGGCTTGGGCAGAGCTGTTTCGTGCCAGAAGTTTGTTTTATTGGCACTGTTGGGGTATTCAGACTGCTCAGCTGAACTTGGCGATTTTAGTGCAACCCGTCTTAGATGCGATCGCTTCCGGGACTCTTCAAGCAACTCCAGAGTGCTGGGAAATTCAGTCAACTTGGGGGCTAGGCAAGGCGCTAGTCTTGGGAGAAGTGATTCCAGATTTCTACCAGGTGCAACCAGAAACGGGGGAAGTGCAAACTCGATATCTGGGCAGTAAAACCCGTGCTTATCGTCTTGAGAACTTTAGGGACGCCCAAACCGACACAAACAGCACGGAGAATTTCGCAAGCGCCCACCCTTCTCGATTAAGGGTAGATAATTGTCTAGAAGCGTATCTGCTCAACGAAGAGCAACAAAAATATTACGCCCTGGAAGAAAAACACTTAGATGTTCTCATTCAACTGGCGAAGCAACTGAGGACTGAACTCGGACCAACTTTTACTTTGGAGTGGACGCTCTCTCCAGGAAAAGAAAATGAAGGCAACCAGTTGTCTCTCACACAAGTCATCGTTGGGCACTCAGCAATGAGCTTGAAGGAGTCCAAAATTAAAGTAGGAGCGGTTAAGGAATCCTTACAGCACTCAATAGAGATCGGTCATTCCTCCTTGATGCTCGCTCCTTTATCCTTCTTTTCACCCCAGACTCAGCACCGCCTACAGGAAGGGAAAGTGCCTACAGTGCCAGAACCAGACCTAAAGCCTTTGATCGAAGGGCTGGGAGCGTCAGCAGGACGAACCATTGCGATCGCTCATGTATTAACCGATTCCAATCATCTCCACTTCCCGGATACCGATGGCGATGAAAACTCCCCTGTTAATGGGAAAATTTTAGTCGTCAAAAGCATTACTCCCGATCGGCTGGTACTGCTAAAACAGGCTGTCGCTGTGGTTGCCGAACAGGGTGCGATGACTTGTCACGCTGCCATTATTGCCAGGGAATTAGGCATCCCAGCGGTTGTGGGTGCTGTCGGTGCCACCCGGCTGATTCAAACCGGCGACGCCGTGCTAGTAGATGGTGACAAGGGAGCAGTTTATCGCGTTGAGGCTCAAGCAGGCGATCGGGAGAAAATTCTTCCGCACTCCTCTCTCTCCACCCCACACTCTGCACCCTTCACCCCGCACTCTGGACTCCCCACTCCACACGCTGCACTTTCCACCCCGCACTCTGGACTCCCCACTCCACACGCTGCACTTTCCACTCCTCGTCCCTCAGCCCTCAGCCCTCAGCCCTCAGCCCTCAGCCCTCAGCCCTCAGTCCTCAGCCCTCAGTCCTCAGCCCCCAGTCCTCAGCCCTCAGCCCTCAGTCCTCAGTCCTCAGTCCTGAGTCCTCAGCCCTCAGTCCTCGCCACTCAACTGCTGGTCAACCTCAGCCAACCCAGCAGTATCAAACGCGCGGCTCAGATGCCGGTGGATGGAGTAGGATTATTGCGCTCTGAGCTGATGCTGCTGGAAGTTTTGCAGGGACAACATCCTCAACGATGGCTCCAGCAGCAGCGTGAAGACGAGTTGAGGGAAATTCTTGCCCAACAACTGTGCCAGTTTGCCGAGGCATTTGCGCCTCGCCCGGTATTTTATCGCTCTCTAGATTTGCGATCGCATGAATTTCAATACTTAGTTGGTGGTTCTTTGGGGCACCCGGAAGCCAATCCGATGCTAGGGATGAGGGGAACATTCAGCTATGTTTCCAATCCCGCCTTATTCGATGTAGAACTGGCAGCTTTAGTACGGGTGCAGCAATTGGGATATACCAATGTCCGCTTGCTGTTGCCTTTTGTCCGCACGGTGGAAGAGTTTTCCTTCTGTCGCCGCCGCGTTGAACAAGCCGGACTCAGCCAATCGCCTCAATTCCAACTCTGGATCGTCGCTGAAGTGCCGTCGGTTCTATTTTTGCTACCTGATTACGTGAAAGCGGGCGTCCAGGGAATCTCGATTGGCACTAACGATCTCACCCAGCTGCTGCTGGGAGTTGACCGAGACCAAGCGCAGATGGCGGCGGCGTTTGATGAGCGTCATCCAGCAGTCACGCAAGCGATCGCGCAACTCATCCAAATGGCAAAACAGGCAGGAATTCCCTGCTGCATCTGCGGTCAAGCACCGGCTCAATATCCAGAGTTGATCGATCGGCTTGTGCAGTGGGGCATTCCCTCAATTTCTGTGGAACTAGATGCCGTTGAGCGAACCTATAACGCGATCGCTCGTGCCGAACAACGCCTTCTCTTAGCAGCCGCCCGTCGTCAGTTGAATCAATAAGTAGCGATCGGCAAAAATCTGGTAGAGACGGTTTCAAATCCACACCCACTTTTTGCCCTTTGTCTTAAGTCATCCTATTTTCAAGGGTTGTCTTTCAAGGGGTGTCTGCCAACCGATTTTTCTAATAATTCCCTTCCGAGAAAGTTTAATAGATACTACTTAAGGCTGTTGCGCTTTTGCTTCTAATCGTGAACAACTAAAGAGTATACCTATCATAGAATTCGTGTGGTTTCACCTTGGCGAAATCCACTCCTGCTGGAAGAGTACACAATGAGCCGCGTCGTTGTCTGTTTTTACAGTGGCAGATGGATTCCAATTATGTTTTGTCCCTTGGTAGAAGCGATCGCGTTTCACCAGAATGCACTAAAAGAGGGAAAGGAAATTTTTATTTTTCCCCCTAATTGCGATCCAAACGATTTCTTGAGTGACCTAACTTATATTCAACCCCCCGTCCTTGGGGAAGCGGGGGGGTTGACAAACTTAGCAATTTTGAAACCCTACGATCGCTCGCAGTCAATCGCTGATTAATAGCGGAAAATTGCTGCTACCGGAGCCTCATCCGGTACTTTTTCCGGCTCCACTGCATAGACTTTACCACCGTTCAAAATTGTATGAGTAGCGGCAAAATCCAACATATCTTCGTCGTCCGCTTGTGGTTCAGGGTGTAAATCTACGGTCATGGTTTCAGGGTCAAAGTGACCCCAGCGCTGCTCGCCGACCGCCACAAACAAAGAATCAACCCGGTGATAATAAGCAGATTGGATGATTTCTTTGATATCGTGGGATACTTTACTCGTATCGTTTCCAGCCAGTTCTTTGTATACCTCTACAACCCCCTCAATATTCTCTTGTAACAGAGGCTCCACAATCGGTAAAGCGAGTTCGTGCAATTCTTCTGGCTTGAATATTTCAGGATTTCCAGTAATCCCTTGCTCTACCAAATGTTGATAAGTATTCGCCTCTTTGTAAATCGGGAAAAGATACTCAACTCCCGCTAACACTAAAGGCCCTTTCTTATTCCGGAAGAAGTCGTGCAATGCACCATCAATCTGATGGAAAAATTGCAGGAGATCCTTCTTGATATCATCCTGATCCGGGCTTCCCTGCCCGTGGAAACTACCGGGTTGCTGAAAAGTATTGTTGGTTCCCCCTTTTGATGTGGCAATCCGGATCTGACCGTCCTTGGAAGTCGCGTCATATTGGAGAGCTTCATCCTTGCTTTTCGGCAAGTTTTCAATATGCACCTCTTTGACCGTAGTGCGCGTTGCCTGAAGCAGCCGGACATCCTTTTGGCTAAGGGCTAGGATGTAGAACCGTCCATCGTTGTTGACGATAGGCAACAGCGGCTTAATATGAAAGCGATCGCTAACGATTACCAATTCTTCAACATCAACGGGAAGCTGGTAGTAACGAAAGACTTCGGGAGAGATAAAAATTGCCACCCCCTCGCCTTGGTTTTCTTCCCAAAACTCAAGGCTATCAATCGCATTCGCTTGCTCAAGCCATGTCATCGCCTCATTGTGGTCAATCCCCATTTCCTCCAAGCGTTGCTCAGCCTCACGCATGAGATTCTTGAAGCGAATCGGATTTTGTCGAATCTCTGGCCCTGCCTTTTCCATCGGCATATAAATCGAGATACAGGGACTAGCGGAATTTTCTATCAAACTTTTTAATTCATCAGTAGACAATAACGGCATCTGATTGGACTCCTTTCAAAAATATTCAGAAAGGACGACAAAAATTGGCAATCTCTAAAGAAAGATATGGCGGAAAAGGCCATACAGGAAATCCGCCCTTCTAGGGAAATAATTATGGTTGCGGCTGCGGGAAATTCTTAAATGCAAAACCCAACCTAAATTCATTTCAGACTAAGACAGGTGCGATGCCATCTTTCTTTTGATAGGAACTTTGGCTCACACCTGACCAAAATCCCAGCAAAATCCCAGCAAGTCTTTATCTGTCAAAAAGATTCAGGGAGAATAATAAGATTGAGGGTTTCCCTGTTCCATTCCACCGCAATCGGCATTTTTATGATTGATAGCGATCGCATTCACCAGCGGGAAGTCATTGGACTGCTACCAGCAGGAGGGCAAGCAACGCGAATCGCCCCCTTACCGATGAGCAAAGAGCTGTACCCGATTGGATTTCGTCCGGTAGATAGCGGCAGTGGCACCTTACGCCCCAAAGTCGTGAGTCATTACCTACTGGAGAAGATGCGATTAGCTGGGATTAAGAAGGCATACGCCGTGCTACGCCCAGGAAAATGGGATATTCCGGCTTATTTTGGGGACGGCACCCTGCTAGACATGAACCTCGGCTATCTGATGCTGGGGTTGCCTTATGGCGTTCCTTATACCTTGGATCAAGCCTATCCCTTCGTGCAAGACGCGGTGGTAGCACTGGGCTTTCCCGACATCCTTTTTCAGCCTGAAGACGCCTTTGTGCGGTTGCTGGCACGGCTTGCGGCTGGGAATGCCGATGCAGTTTTGGGATTATTTCCGAACGATCAACCTCATAAAGCCGGGATGGTTGATTTTGATGCCCAAGGACGAGTCCACTTCGTGGTCGAAAAACCACCGATTAGCGATTTAAAGTATATGTGGGCGATCGCGGTTTGGACGCCAGCTTTTACCCAGTTTATGCACGAGTATCTCGCTGCAATCCAAGCTGGGCAAGTGCCACAGGCGAAAGAGTTACCGATTAGCGATGTGGTTCAGGCGGCGATTGACAGCGGCTTGCGGGTGGAAGCCGAAACGTTTCCGGATGGAACCTACCTGGATATCGGCACCCCTGCGGATCTTGTGAAAGCAGTTCGTCAATTTGCGGCTGATGAGATTGATATCCAAATTGATTGATTCTCTCTCGGCTTAGCTTGAAAGAAGCAAAGGCTTAAGCTGTCGGGGAGTCCGTATGATTTTGATTGGATGGCGGCTGGATACCTTTTAACCGCCTTCGCAAAATTATCCCCAAAGTCACCTGCTTCATCAGCCAGTACAAGCCAGAAATGATGACAAAGGTGACAACCATAACCACCACAGGCCATTTGCCCACTAAGTCATCCAGTACGCTAGTAAATACGGCATCCGGTTGAGTAACAAAATCCCAACTGTTGAAGCGTAGGAATCGCCCTAAATAAATGCCAATGGCGCTAAGACCATGCAAAGTTAGCTCCATCCAAAGAATGTATTTACTACGTTCGTGGCGATGTAAATAGTAACCTAGATTAATTAAAGATATAACGTAAGCTTCAAAGCCAGCCAGGATAACTAACAAATACTGGGGGATGAGAACTAGCGTAATCATCCACACCGAGTAGTTGGCGCGAATATCATGAATCAAGTGAATGATATCTGTCAACAAATAGGGCGCATTCGGCAAAAACGCGATAAAAACTAAGACTCCCGCCCACCAGATCGGCGAGCGCTTTTGCCTGCTGCGAAATAGCCAAATACTCAAAAGCAGAGGTACAAACGCCAAAAACAGATTCCACGTCATCCAGTCCAGATTGCGGGACAAAATCCGCAATATATTGGAAGTCCAGCGAACCAGCTCAAATTTCATACGCGCTGTCTGATTGTTGAATCAGCAGTTTTAGTTCACATTTTCATTGAAGCTACCAGTATAACCACTGGTTTCGCGATGACCACTCTGCCGCAGGGGGATGACGATCTGGAATGTTGCCCCTAATCCTGGCTGCGATAGACAGATGAGCTGTCCCCGATGATTTTCTACCACAATTTGATAGCAAGTCGATAAACCTAAGCCGGTGCCTTTGCCGACTTGTTTGGTGGTAAAAAATGGTTCAAAAATATGGTTTTTGACTTCCGGAGTCATGCCGATGCCATTGTCGGAAATTTCAATCTGCACCTGAGTGGGTGACAAAATTTGGGTGGTGAGGGCGATCGCAAACGGCTGAGGTGAAAATCCTGAAAGGGTAATTTCATCCTTGACCTTTTCTTCCTCTTTCATTCTTTCTTCTAAGGCATCAATGGCATTACTAAGCAGGTTGAGAAACACCTGATTGAGTTGTTTCGGATAGCACTCCACGAGGGGTAAGTCACCGTAATTTTTAACCACTTCGATGCCTGGATGTCCCGGACGCGCTTTCAGGCGACGCTGTAAAATCAGCAACGTACTATCGATGCCTTCATGAATATCCACCGGCTTCATATCGGCTTCATCCAGACGGGAGAAGCTGCGTAAGGATATCACAATCTGACGGATACGTTCTGCACCCGTTTTCATGGACTCTAGAAGATTCGGTAAATCCTCAATCACAAAGTCCAGTTCAACCGTTTCGCTATACGCTTGAATCGCCGGGGGTAGGGTGGGATAATTTTGCTGGTAAAGGTTCAGGATGTCGAGGAGGTCTTGAATATAAGCAGTAATATGGCTAATATTGCCAGTAATAAAGTTAATGGGGTTATTAATTTCATGAGCAATTCCTGCTACTAATTGCCCCAAGCTCGACATTTTTTCAGCTTGAATTAATTGTTGTTGGGCTAGTTTGAGCGAGGTGAGCGATCGCGCGAGTTCATTATTCTTTTCTTCTAACTCCAGAGTTCTTTCGGTTACTTTCCGATCGAGATTGTGGGCAAGTTCGAGTAATTGAGCTTCCGATTGCAGCAGTGCTTGCTCGATTCTTTTTTGTTCTGTAACGTCTTGAATCGTGCCGATGAGTCGAGCGGCTTTCCCTCCTTGCTCCTGAATAATTTTGCCAGTGCCGTGGACAATGCGCTCAGAACGATCGGATAAAACAACTCCAAAGTCAGTGCTGAAGGCTTGCTTGAAATACGATGCGGCGTCTATCAATTCTCTGACCCGTTCTCGGTCATCTGGGTGAACGGATGTCAGGAATCGTTCCATACTTGGCTCAAATTCTGCTGGTGAAAAACCCAAGATGCGATAAAGTTCATCCGACCATCGCAGTTGTTGTTTAACCAAGTCTAAATCCCAGTTACCGAGATGGGCGATCCGTTGGGCGTTGGCGAGACTGGCTTCGCTAGCGCGTAGTGACGCTTCAGCTGAGGCGCGTTCCGCAACCGCCGCCCCCAAAACCAAAGCAGTGACTGCGATAACGCCCATGAAGGCTTGTAAAAATTGCAAAGCTTGGTCGGTATTAATGGCAACTGCCGCAAACGGCCCATCCCCCAAGGCGGTGCCCCAGATAGCAATGCAGGAGACAAGTAGAGTTGCCAGTACAGCGCCTTGCTGATTAAATCGGAGGGCTGCCCAAGCGACCAAAGGGAAGGGCAAGTAGGCAAGGGGATAGTGAGCGATCGCTGTAGCAGTTTTGGCGAAGAAAACTGACTGGGTGACGGTTGCAAGCAAAGTCAGCAAAAGCATCGCCTCGATGATTCGCTCTCGTCTTGTGTCTAAGCGAGGAAGGACACTCCAAGTCAAGATCGCCGGGACTAACACTAAAACTGCCATGCCATCTCCTAACCACCACGTCCACCACGTCGTCGCATAGTCGCTCCAAGGGATAAGATTTGCCCAGCAAAGAGTCGTCAAACCCAGAGTGGAAGCGACTAGAGTAGACAGCATCACAGACAAGCCGAGAAAACCGAAAACATCTCGCAGGCGATCCAGAGAGGGGCGCAAACGAATCGAACGAAGCAACGTGACCCCGACTAGAGCCTGCAAGGTGGTAGCCAAGCTGCCAGCAATGGCAACAGATAGGGGTACGTGCAGAACTACTTTGGCAAATAAAAATTCACCTAGCACGACTCCAGGCCAAAGCTTTCGCCCCCCGATAAACAGCACGCCTTGGGTAATCCCCGCCGGAGGCCAAACCGGCGTTACGTACTTATTCAACACCGGAAGCGCCAGTGATAGTTTTGCTGCACCAATGTAGATGGCAGTCAGTATGGCGACGCTGGCTAAGTATCGCCAAAGCCGAGTTTGGGACATAATACGGCGGTTTAGGGGTTCAAAATGCGAGATGTTTTCTCCTTGCAACCATAATCCGCTGAGCTAGATGTTGCAAAGGTAAATATAGACAAATTTTTAACTGAAGGGAGAAATCCGATAATTAATCTGATTTCACCTTCGGTTTAGTACAAATTAAGCAATAATCCAGTGCCAATCGATTTAAGCAGCCTGCCCTAACAATCGCCTAGAATCCCTATCAGGGGCTAAATAAAAGGATTAAAAAGTGGAAACTTCTATGCAAGATCGGTTGCAGGCAGAGATCGCTCCTTATCGCACAGCGGTAGATTATCTAGAAATTCGCTTAGAACAAAGTGAGTCTACCTCTATCTCCTTTCGCGGTCATCAGCTGGATGCCGTAGATCGTAACTTTACCCTGGCTGGGGGCATTCGCGCTTGCCACAAGGGCGGCTGGAGTTTTGTCACTTTCAATGGTTTAGCCGAGTTGAAAGACCGGATTGAAGAAGCGGTTGCTCAAGCGCATCTGGTCGGAAAAGAAACGACGATGCTAGCGCCAGTGGAACCCATTCAAGATTATGTGGCGGTGGAAATCGGGCGCGATCCACGTGGGGTTTCTCTGGCAGAAAAGCGGCGGTTATTGGAGGGATATAACCAACTGCTGCTAGATTTTGACCCCCGAATTCAAACGACAATGGTGAATTTGCGCGATCGCTTCGGCATCACCTATTTTGCCAATTCTCTCGGCACCTGTATTGCCCAAGAACGGTTGGATGTGTCGGGTCGGTTTGGGGCGATCGCTCGTGATGAAGGTTCTGCCCCTCGCCAAGGCTTTGAATCTGTGCATTCCCGCACCGACTATAACATTCTCGAAGGAATTGAAGACCAGGTACTGGGAGCCGCCAAACGTGCTGTCGGTCAGTTGGAAGCAAAATCAGTGAAAGGAGGACAATATACGGTCGTTCTCGACCCATACCTTGCGGGTGTCTTCATTCACGAAGCCTTCGGACATCTTTCAGAAGCAGATTTTGTCTACGAAAACCCCCGGATGCAGGAATTGCTAACTCTAGGCAAACCCTTAGCCATCAAGCAACTGAATGTGGTTGATGATGCCACGATGCCCGATTTACCTGGTTCTCTCAAGTATGACGATGAAGGCGTCCCGGCCCAGCGCAAATATTTAATTAAAGACGGCATCCTCACCCAGCGCTTGCATAACCGCGAAACTGCTGGCAAGCTGCACGAAGCTCCCACCGGCAACGCTAGGGCACTCAACGCGACTTATCCTCCGTTGGTGCGGATGACCAATACCGGCATTGAAGCAGGGGAACACTCCTTCGATGACATGATTGGGGATATCGAGGAAGGCGTCTATGCGGTGCGGATGCTTGGCGGACAAACCAACGGCGAGATGTTTACCTTTGCCGCTGCTGAAGGCTATATGATTCGCAATGGCAAGATAGCTGAAAGAGTGACTGATGTCAGTCTGACTGGCAATGTCTTCCAAACGCTTAAAGATATTGAGGCGATTGGGAACGACTCCATCTATATTAATGGCGGGTGCGGGAAAGGCGGACAAATGCCGCTACCCGTGAGTGTGGGGGGTCCCCATCTGCGAATTAAAAATGTCGTGGTGGGCGGTCGCTAGGAGGAACCGGGAAGCTATGAAGAATTCTCTCCCTTTCTCCAATGACCCATTACCGTATAGCAATTCTAAATGATTCGTGAACGCGAGATCCCCGACTTCTTAGGGAAGTCGGGGATCTGAATCGATAGACGCTCTAATCAAAAAGGGGATGCCGTTTACTAGCGGCATCCCCTTTTGTTTTATTTAATTAACGTGCATAGCATGGCATTTGTGGCGGTTTTGCCCCAGTATACTTGCACGGAAACAGCAGACTCCGAAGGCTCGGTATTTGAGACTGAGAGTATTGCTTAATTCAGGTTTAGTGGAAGTAGTTGGCTTCCGCTTCCAACTGGCGAATCAAAGCTTCGTCACCTTTGGCTCTGGCAATTTCTAGACGATGCTGCAAGCTTTTTTGAATATTTTCGCGGTGAGCCGCAGCCGCATTTTTCTGGTTATCTTGGCGTCTTCCGTTCATAATGGACATTTTTTTTAAGCGACTTGAGGTATCTGCTACTTATCTAATATAACCTAAATACCCAAAAAATGGTAGTTTTTGTTACAGAATATTCATAGTTTGTTAGCTAGCGTTAAGGGTTGAGGCTGTGGAACGAATTAGGGTCTGGGAGCGATCGCCCTTGCTGAAGGTAAGCTAGACTCTGAAAACGTTCAAAAAAGACGTTCAAACCATCGCGCGTTCTGGCCGCATCAACAGCATCGCAC
Organism: Trichocoleus sp. DQ-A2; assembly: GCF_039961915.1. Taxonomy (NCBI): domain Bacteria; kingdom Bacillati; phylum Cyanobacteriota; class Cyanophyceae; order Leptolyngbyales; family Trichocoleusaceae; genus Trichocoleus; species Trichocoleus sp. DQ-A2. Next base: position 85,360 of record NZ_JAMPKD010000007.1, on the reverse strand, counting down.
CCGCGCTTGGCACAAAGAATCCTTCTTAACAAAGATGTATGACAACCGGATCGTTACTCTGACGAGCGATTTTGGCTTAAGTGATGTTTATGTAGGGGTGATGAAAGGCGCGATCGCCCAAATCAACCCGACGCTGACGGTGGTGGATCTCACTCATGAGATTCCCCCTCAGAATCTTACAGCCGCAAGATTTTGTTTAATGAATGCCTACCCTTATTTCCCAAAAGGGACAGTGCATATTGCTGTTGTCGATCCGGGAGTGGGGAGTAGCCGCAGAGCGATCGCAGTTAAACTTGCAGATGGTTTCCTGGTGGGACCCGATAACGGGCTATTTAGTGGCATTCTGAGTAATAGTGGGGTTTTTCCGTCCTTACCAGAAATTGCCGCCGTCGAACTCACGAACCCCGACTATTGGCGCGCAAGCGAAGCCAGTTCAACGTTTCACGGTCGAGATATCTTTGCCCCCGTAGGTGCCCATCTTGCCAGCGGCGTCCCTCTAGAACAACTGGGAGACGCTATCGATTTAGCCAGCTTAGTTCAACTGCCCATCCCTGAATGCACCCAGACAGAGGCGGGTATCACGGGTTGCATTCAGTATATCGATCGCTTTGGCAACTTAATTACAAATATTCCAGGTACCTTCGTCCAAGGAAAAATTTGGTCTGTGGTTGTGGGATTTAGGCTACCCAGTTGCCAGACTTATAGCGACAGTCCAACCGGAGAAGCGATCGCTTTAATTGGCAGTCACGGTTGGGTCGAAATTGCCGTCAATGGAGGCAATGCTCAGTCGCAACTGCAACTAGACTGGGGAGATGAGGTGCTTCTTCATCTGGATTAATTCAATTCCTAATCGGGATTTATACATCCGCATCGCTGATATTGTATAGCAATTTTCGGATAGGTTTTATGACTCAGTTAAATGCGTCAGATTCGGCAGTTTATCAAGGTCAGTTTGGAGAATTTACGATAACCGAGAGCGATCGCACTGGAGTGATCGTTTACCGTAGCGGCTTAATGGTAGCGGCTTTAAGCTTTGCTTTAGGTAGCTTTCTGGTGCTAAAGACAAACATGGGATTGTCACTCCTGACCCCACTGTACGCTTGTTTTTGTTTGGCATTGGGCGTCAGTTTATTTACAATCCATATTTACCTAGAACCGCTACACAGGCTCCTTCAAGCTTTTTGGGCAATTGGTGTTTTATCAGCGACAGTGTTGGCGCTGCAAAGTAGCGAACCTCTTGCCCTATATGTCTACAATCACCCAATAACCCTTTTTGGAGTCGGCTTCACCTTTGCAGCATTAACGGGGATTTACTTCAAAGAAGCCTTTTGCTTCAACCGTCTGGAAACTAAAGTTCTCACGCCTTTGCTGCCAATGTTACTGTTGGGACACCTGACGGGTGTATTGCCAGTGTCAGTAGAACGGGGATTATTGGCAGTTTGGGCAATTCTATTTGTCATCTTTGCCTTGCGTAAGGTTGTCCAAGAAATTCCACCGGATATTGGTGATAAGTCAGTGTTTGTCTATCTCAAACAACAGCATTCGGCGAAGGCTTGAGGAAAGCGATTAAACGCCCTATATCTTATGGAAGAACGTGCCTTCTGGCTAGCATGGTCGCAAATCCCTGGAATTGGCCCTATTTTGCTCAGGCGCTTGCACCAGCATTTTGGCACGCTCAGTGAAGCCTGGAAAGCCAATCCAGCCGCCTTGAGGGAGGTGGAGGGGTTTGGGCGTCAAACGGTTGAGGGGGTGATAGAGAAGCGATCGCGCCTGCATCCCCAACAATTTTTAGAAGAACACTTGGTAAAAAATCCCTGTTTCTGGACGCCAGCAGATGCTGATTATCCCCGCTTACTTCTAGAGACGCCTACCCCACCGCCAGTGCTGTATTATCGCGGCAAAGTGCAACTCAAAGAAAATCATGGCATTACGCCAACGATTGGCATTGTCGGTACTCGCCAACCCTCTGAATATGGCAGACGCTGGACTGGCAAAATCACTGCTGCATTGACGAAAAGCGGCTTCACGGTTGTTTCCGGCATGGCAGATGGCATTGATACGGAAGCGCATCGCGTTTGTATAGAAGCTGGGGGACGGACGCTGGCAGTTTTTGGTACTGGCGTGGATGTTGTCTATCCTTGGCGCAACAAGTCCCTATACGAACAAATATGCGATCGCGGGTTAGCGCTGAGTGAGTATCCGGCTGGCACCCAACCGAAGCGCGAACACTTTCCCCCCCGCAATCGGATTATCGCCGGGTTGAGTCGTGCGGTGCTGGTAATGGAAGCGCCTACGAGATCCGGTTCATTAATTACTGCTGATTATGCCAATGAATTCTGTCGAGATGTCTATGCTTTGCCTGCAAGGTTGGACGATCGGCAGTCGCTGGGGTGCTTAAAATTAATTAGTAAGGGAGCGACACCTTTTCTGGATGAAAATCATTTATTAGAGATGCTGGGAGCGATTCCAAAACTCGATCCAGTGCAACAGCTAGACTTATTTAATCAGCCTCCCATACCAGACTTAGAACCAGAACTCAAACAAATTTGGCAAGCCATTTCTTCAGAACCGACGGCTTTTGATTTAATTGTGCAGCAAACGGGTAAGCCAGCTAACTCAGTCTCCAGTGCGCTGTTGCAGTTAGAACTTATGGGGTTAGTGTCGCAATTGCCGGGGATGAGGTATCAGCAATCTTAAGCGCGATCGCTACCCTTACCATTCCCAAATCGAATGTCTTAAATTGCTACTGCACTCGCCAAATTTTGATACTAAAGTCCTGACTTCCACTCGCCAGCGTCCGTCCATCGCGGCTGAAAGCCAGGGAAACAACGTTGTTAAAATGTCCTTTAAGAGTGTAGAGTTCCCTGCCAGTGTTTGGATTCCACAATTTAATCGTATCGTCCATACCACCACTGGCAAGGGTTTGCATATCTGGGCTGAATCTGACAGCATAAACCGCTTTTAAATGTCCATGCAACGTGCGAATTTCCTGCCCATTATTCAAATTCCACAATTTAACCGTATTATCCCAACTGCCACTCGCTAGCATCTGTCCATCTGGGCTAAAGGCAACCGAATTAACATAGTTGGAATGCCCATGCAACGTGCGAATTTCCTGCCCATTATTCAAATTCCACAATTTAACCGTATTATCCCAACTGCCACTCGCTAGCATCTGTCCATCTGGGCTAAAAGCAATAGAAACAACCCAGTTAGAATGCCCACTTAAATTGTGAATTTCCTGACCTGTTTTTAAATCCCATAATTTAATCGTATTATCTAAACTGCTACTCGCTAAAATCTCTCCATTGGGACTGAATACGACAGAAACAACCTGGCTCGAATGCCCGATTAACGTGCGAACTTTATCTGCTTTTTTAAGGTTCCACAATCTAATCGTGTTGTCCCAACTGCCACTAGCCAGAATTTGTCCATCTGGACTGATGGCAACAGCACCCACTGACTTTGAATGCCCCTTCAAAGTGTAAATTTCCTGGCCCGTGTTCAGATTCCACAATTTAATCGTGTTGTCTAAACTCCCACTAGCCAGCATCTCTCCATTTGGACTGATGGTGACAGAAGCAACCGACTTTGAATGTCCCTTTAAAGTGTTCGCTAAAGCAAATTTTTTTCTAAAAATTGGTTGATTCGGACTTAACGTTAGATTACTAATTGAAAAATTATTTAGATTGGCGTGTTTAAAATAACTATATCCAAATAACAATAATATTAATGTGGTACTACCTGCTAAAACTTGATTTAAAAATTTGTTTCTAACCAGTGTAACCGCTGAAGACGTAATTTTAAAAGGGTTATTACTTCTAGGCGGCGCTACAGATATTTTAGGCGTTAAATTTTGCGGACTCCGCATCAAATCATGAATAACCTCGTCTACCGAATGGTAGCGGCAATCAACATTTTTTTGCAATAGCTTATCTAATATATTAACCAAATTACTACTAATTGAATATTTTATGTATTTCCGCCACTGACAAACCCAATCGTAGCCATAATCAAGAAATAATAAGTGGGGATTGACATTACTTAGCAAATGAAAACAAGTTACACCTAGACTAAATAAATCGCTAGCTGGATAAACTTCACCCCCTTGCATTTGTTCGTAGGAAGTATATCCGAAAGAACCAATTTTTGTACCTCGTTGAGTTGCCTTTATTGCTGTTAACTGCTTAGCTGCACCAAAATCAATCAGTACTAGCTCCCGCTTTCCTCCCCTTGTTAAGCGGCAACGCATAATATTTTCGGGTTTGATATCTCTGTGAATTACATTTTTGTCATGAACGAATTTGAGAACAGGTAAAATATCCAGTAACATCTCTCGAATTTGTTTTTCACTGAAAGCACCTTGTTGTTCCAACTCCTGCAATAAATCCTGCCCATCGATAAACTGCTGCACTAAATATAAATAATTTCCTTCTTCAAAATAGCCATAGAGCGTAGGAATCTGCGGATGATGTCCCATCTCTTGCAGACGCTTTGCCTCTTGTTTAAACAGTTGAATAGACTTGTTGAGTGCCGCAGTTCCCTGCACTTGGGGTCTAAATTGCTTGACAACGCAGGGTTCATTCATCCTATCTATGTCTTCTGCCAGATAAGTTCTACCAAATCCTCCCTCATTGGAAATAAGCTGGATAATGCGATAGTGTCCTCTCAGCAACGGCATGAGTTTTGCCCCGCAACTTCGGCAAAACTTTGTCGTATCAGGATTTAGAGGATTCTGACAATCAGGGTTGAGGCAACAGCTCATAGGTAGAAGATGCAACATCTGGTTGAGTCTATGATAAATGTGCCCCTCAATTTTCTCTGTAGAATTCAAGCATGAAACGCCAATTTTTATTAGCTTTAATGCTTGTGACGGCTACAGTTTTGATGCTTTTTCTTGGGCACGGTGCGATTACGAAACCAGCAAACACGGCGACTATTTCACTGCGATCGCTAGCAGGCACACGAGAAATAGGCATTGGTATGGCGGTGGCGATGCAACCCTGATGTCACGATTCTACCTATCGGGAGGTGGTGGCGCGTGAGTTCAATCCCATCGTGGCAGAGAATAGGATGAAGTTTCAGGCAGTTCATCCAGAACGCGATGTCCTCCAAGGACGACCTTCGGTTCGCTTCGATTTCACAGACGCAGATGACTATGGCTGATCGTAAAAAATTAATCAGCAATTAGCAGCCTAATATGACAACTAACTTTGAATTCGGCACGATTTCTAACCCTGAAGAAGCTAAACAGCTTGGGCAAATATTAACCCAGTGTTTCAATTCACCGCCAGATAGCTGGCAGATGTATTTGAATCGGATTGGTTTGGAGAACTTCCGCGTCATCCGCCAAGGAGGGCAGGCGGCTGGGGGCTTAGGCATTTTCAACATGGGTCAGTGGTTCGGAGGTTCTCGCGTACCTATCGCCGGAATTGCCGCCGTGGGCATTGCGCCAGAGCATCGAGGCACAGGGGTAGCAGCGGCGCTGATGACTAATATTGTTAAGGAGTGTCACGCCAAGGGAATTCCCCTATCGACGCTCTACGCCTCTACCAGCGCCCTTTATCGGAAAGTGGGTTACGAACAAGCTGGGAACTATTGTCGTTTGACGGTGCCGACAGATACGATTTTGCTAAAAGATCGCACATTGCCGATGCAGCGCGTGGAAGCGACTCACCACGAATTTCACGAACTCTACCGTCAACGAGCGATCGCTTCCAGTGGCAACTTGGATCGCCACCAAGCCATTTGGCAAGGCATTGTCGAGTCCCCAGAAGACGTGATTTACGCCTACCGGATTGGCTTTGAAGACAAAGCAGAAGGTTACATCATTTTCAGCCAAAAGAGGGGCGACACAAGCTATCACCTTGAAGTCAGAGACATGGTGGCATTAACACCAGCAGCAGCACGTCGTTTGTGGACTTTCTTTGCCGATCACCGTTCTCTTGCAGACAAGGTGATTTGGCAAGGTCAGGCAGGAGACCCGCTTTTGTCTTTACTCACAGAACAAACTTACAAAATTGCCCATTTAGAACGATGGTTGGTGCGAGTCGTTGATGTGCCAAAAGCACTATCAATGCGCGGCTATCCGATTGGGTTAGAAGCCGAATTGCATCTTGAAATTCAAGATAATGTATTGCCCGATAACAATGGAAAATTTGTTTTGGCAGTTTCCGGCGGACGCGGTGAAGTGACAAGAGGCGGACGCGGTGAATTACGGTTAGATGTGCGAGGCTTATCACCTTTATTCACAGGGTTACTGACAGCTCATCAGTTACAAACGATTGGAAAAATTGAAGGGGATGCCGATTCTTTATTGACCGCCATGCTGCTCTTTGCCAGTCCCGAACCGTGGATGCCAGATCATTTTTAGCGGCTCATTAGTTAGCAGCAAGGTAGGCAATGGCTATTATCCTACTAGCTACAATTCACCAATCATTTTTTTGAACCGCTCATGTTGCCAAATTCGATAAAAACTTGATTCATTTTTGGCATAGGTTTTAAATGTATTGGGATCGAGATTAATTGCCTGTTCTAGAGCATCAAGCGCTAAAGAAGCTTTGCCTTGTAGGGCACAGAAGCAAGCTTTGTTATACCAAGCATAAGGGTAGTGAGGATTGATTTCGATGGCTCTGTCACAACAGGCGATCGCTTCTTCGTATCGTTGCAATGCAGCGAGTGCCCCACTCCAGTCAGTCCAGATAGCGGGGTTATCTGGTTTGAGGACAATTGCTTGCTCGTAGGAAGCGATCGCTTCTTTATACCGTTGTAGGCTTCCTAACGCCCAGGCTCGGTGATGCCACGCTTCCCAAAAATCGTGTTTTAGTTTAATGGCTTTGTCATAGGAAGCGATCGCTTCTTCGTACTGTTGAGATTTAAGTAGCTGATTGCCTTTTTCGTAACAAGCATGATGCGGACTCATTACTCTGCGAATTAGTAAAAAAACACCAATTGCTGCTACTAATAAAATGCCAGAATCTGCGTTGAAAGATGCGTATCCCTTCCATACCAATTCCATTGGAACACCAAGCAGTGCCCCAATTGTAAAAGCTGATTTCCAAAAAAGCAGATTTAACGGTTTTACGAATGAGAGCAGAATGAAGAGGGCAATAATTCCATATTTGCTCAGCTTTCTCAGTTTAATTTGAGTTTGATTCGGCAACCACGGCTCGATAATGCCATAACCATCCAGCGGCGGAATTGGCAGAAAGTTGAACTGAATAACGGAAATTTGTAGAATAATTAGGAATGCTAAAGCTGGTCCAATCCAGTGTTCGCTGAATGGCGTCACCCAACCCAGCCAAAAGGGAATCGTGAGCAATAAAGTCACGATTACACTAGCGATGGGACCCGCTGCGGAGACAGCACTTTTCCACCAACGATTGCGTAATTGGCTTTGATTGATGTAAACTGCGGCACCCGGTAAGGCAATCCCACCGATGAGAAGAAAGACGACGGGCAGAACCAAACTCAAAGTTGGATCGGTATATTTGAGGGGATTCAGGGTCAAATACCCCTTATCTTTAACTGAGGTATCCCCGCCCCAATAAGCAACTACCGCATGACCAAACTCGTGTATACAAACAGACACGATCCAGCCAAGACAGACGAAAACTGCGACAGGTAACATTGCTGCCCACCCTGAGGAAAAGCGGTTGAAAAGATGTTTTAATCTAACTCAGTCGCGAGGCAAATGGCAAAGTTGCAACGCGATCCGGTTCGGGTTAAATACGTTTAGATAAATCAGTATTTGAAAGAAGATCCCCCAACCCGCTGATAAATTGGGGGCGATGAGAAAAAAATCTCCTTTTTCAGGAGGCGAAGGGGGTGCAAATAGGTTGCCTCAAAACGTTAACTTAACTGTATTTGAAGCTTAATCTCCTACGTTGACTGTCGCTATGAGCGACTGGCCAGGAAAGTGTCCAAACTTGGCACATCCACCCAGCAACCCGTCTGATGGGATTCATGGGCTAAATCCATTAACAGCTGGGAATAAACTCCCTCTCGCAGCGATGGCGCGATCGCTTTCCCGGCGTCAATTGCTTGCACCCAGTTGTCTACAACTCGGATAAAGGGTGCCAGACGCCCATCCGTATAGGTTTGGGGAAACGCCAGCCGATGCGGAATTTCTACTTCAGCGAGCGGTTTACCCGCAGGTGCCGCCCAGAGGCGAAAACCATGTACGTAATCTTTCTGATTTTCACTGCCTAAGACTAACGTACCGCGATCGCCATAGACTTCGATCCCGTGCGTCCGGGATGCATAAACCACCGAACTGATACACAGTTGGCAAGGCGTCCCATCCGCCAGTTCCAGCATCAGCATACACGTATCATCCGCATCCACCGGCTTCATTTCACCCGTGTTCGAGTCTGGACGAACAGAGATTCCTGTAATCAGCTGGGCACACAGTCGCCGCACGGGTGCAAACAACCAGCGAATGTAATCAAAAGCGTGAGAACCGACGGCTCCCAATGCTCCTCCTCCCTGGTCTTTCCGAGAATACCAGTTCCACGGGCGCGTGGCATCGGCACGACTCGACACCAGCCAATCAATCTTGATCAGGCGCTGTTGCCCCACATACCCTTCTGCTAAAAGTTCCGCAAATCGCTGCCATGCGGGGACAAAGCGAAATTCAAAATCGAGGGTAGCGATCGCGCCCTTTTCTCTCGCCCACTGATACAACTGACGTGCCTCAGTCGCTGACAGGGCTGTGGGTTTTTCTAATAATAGATGCTTCCCAGCTTGCAACACCGTCTTCGCCATTTCATAGTGCAAAAAGGGCGGCGTTGAAATACTGACAGCGGCGACATCTGGCAAAGCGACGATTTTTTCTAGGGTGTCGCAAGCATGGGGGATATTCTGGGCAGAAGCGATCGCTCTCGCTTTATCCAAATCCCGGTTGTAAACGGCAACCACCTGAGTACGCGGATGTGCCTTGAATCCTGGGATGTGGATTTTCTGACCAAATCCAGTCCCTACCACTGCCACGCCAATCGGATTCGATGCTTGGGCTGAATTGCTGAATGTCATGCAGGGTTTTCCGAGCTAAACTTTTCCACCCATTCAATCACTTGATAGCCGAGACGGGTGCCATCAAGTCGATCAATTTCCCGGATGCCAGTAGGACTGGTGACATTCACTTCCGTGAGGTAGCCGCCAATCACATCAATCCCAACAAAAATTAAACCATCCCGTTGCAGTGTAGGAGCCAGTTGGGCGCAGATTTCGCGCTCTCGTTGGGTAATTTCCGTCTGAGCGACTCTACCCCCGACTGCCATATTGCCGCGAAATTCCTTCCCTGTAGGAATGCGATTCACGGCTCCAATCGGTTCGCCATTGAGCAGGATAATTCGCTTGTCTCCCTCCTTAGCGGCAGGTAAGTAAGTTTGCACCATCACCGGAACTCGTGCCTGAAGGGTACTGAGTTCTATCAGGGAATTAAAGTTGCGATCGCTCGGATCTAAAAATAAAATCCCTTCCCCTGCCTTATTTCCTAACGGCTTCAGGATTGCTGCCCCTTTGGCCTCTAAAAACTGCCGGATCACCTGCTTATCCGCACTGACAATCGTTTCCGGAATCGCCTCCTTAAACTGGAGTGCGTACATCTTCTCATTTGCCGCCCGCAACCCATTGGGGGCGTTGATGACCAAGGTTTTCGCTGGATCGATATAGTCCAGAATGTAGGTGGCGTAGAGGTAAGGAACGGTCACTGGCGGATCTGTTCGCATGAAAACCGCGTCCATTGCCTCCAGCGGTTGCAAGACGCGATCGCCTACAGAAAACCACCGCGACTCCGCCACCCAGCGTCCTTCCACCAGCTGCACCGGCGTCAGTTGCACCGGCTCCAGCAACGCCCAAGCCTTGCCATCCCCCACACTCAATAAATTCGCCTGAGTAATCCAAACTTCGTGTCCCAGTGCTTGTGCTGCTTCCATCAGCGCCACACTGGTATCGTGACCGGGATCTAGGCGTTCGATGGGGTCAATAATAAAAGCAAGTTTCATGTTAGCTATCAGCTTTTTGTCTTTTGTCCATTGTCCGCTGTTCGCTGCCCGTTGTTCGCTGTCCGTTGTCCGCAAACAGCCACTCAGGACAAATGACTATGCTGATTGCAGGAGTGGATCGAGCTTACCTTGAGCTTCTAGCGCATAGGTATCATCGCACCCCCCAATATGCCGATCGTTGATAAAAACTTGAGGTACGGAACGCCGCCCACTTGAACGTTTTGCCATCTCCGCCCGTGCCGCCTCATCCCCATCAATGCAGTATTCGATATAATCAACCCCTTTTTTATCGAGCAAAGCCTTGGCACGGATGCAGAAGGGGCAGCTGCTCCAGGTATAAATTTCCACTTTAGGAGCCATCTTGTCCTCAAATATTAAGTAATTTTTCTTGATCTTAGTCTAGTCAAACCCATCTATATTTTGTTTTCCGAGTAAAGTTTACTGAAAATCTTGGCTTGCTTAGTTAGCACGTCCCGTACCGGAAGTCCCGCTCCATCCTAAAAAGCTCCCCGCTTAATCAAAGCGGAGAGCTTCTTGTGGAAGTTTCCCAAAAATCAATCCTTAAGGGAAAATAGCCATTGAATATTGCTTAGCGCTGAAGCTAGAGAAAGAAAATCTAGCTGAAGGCGCAAAAATATCAACGTCGAACCCATCCGTTAATCGTAAAGCGACTATCTGCGAAGGCTTTTGAGGGACATTGCACAGGTAATACTTCATGCATATAACGACTGAGAAAAAGCACAATGCTATTATTACGAGGCTCAACTGTTTTAAAGGAATCAGCCTTCACGTAAAAGTTATTTTCAATCTTGCTGTCATAAATTAGTAGCTCTCCACCAGAGAAAGCTTTGGGTTCTCGGTAAAAGTAGTAAACATAGGTTAATTCTCTGGTAGCAGTATCAGGACTACCATTATCATTGTGAACTTTGTAGTAATTTCCATCATTGTGAGAGGTTAATTGTGACTCAATTTGAGATACAGGAAATGATGGAATCCCTAATTTACTAAATATATCCGGTAAAATTGCTCGCAGGCGATTGACTATCCGTTCTGAAAACTCAGGGAAAGAGTAGAGAGCCATAGACCGACGATAATCAGTCGCATCGGTTGAAATGCTGGTAGGTACAAAGGCTGGCTCTTTTTTAAACACATAGTCGAGTAGTTGTTTGTGTTCCTCTTGAGTCAGAAAATTGTCAATTTGCACGTAGGGAGAAGCTAAAACATCCGTTGGTTGAGGTTTAAGTTCCTCTTGCATCACAAAAACAGAGGGTTCAGTAACTACACCAACCAGATGTTCGCTTGGAAAACACAGAGAAGCGCGACCCTCATCAATCGGAATCTGGAACAACCCATAAAAACCATCTTCTTGCTTATAAGAGCGAGCCACAACAGTTTTTAACAGATTTTCTAGCATAGGGGCGTCTGACTTTAGAAAGACAGTGTATTGATGTCCCCCTGCCAAGAGAAGTTTGACTTTTATCTCTTTGACTTCAACAGATGTTTCCATAAGTTTTCCTACTTTCACATACCTATCGCATTGAGATTTTTGGCTTGAAGTAAATTCACCCTGAGCAAAAGCTTCTCACCGTATCGTAAGTGAGAAGCTCTTTTTGAAATATGTATCTCTACAGAAGGTAAAACAGTCGCTTAACTAGCTCTTAACGCTACTGTGCGTTTGTCTTCCGTCTTTTGCCAAACCGCATGGCTGCAAAACTTGTCAGCATGAGTGCGCCCACTGTACTGGGTTCGGGTACTGGTCTAGGGTTACTCTTAGTGCCGCCGCCGGTGCCGTTAGAGCCGGAACCGTAGTCAATCCCCGTACCGCCATTGCTGTAATCGACGCCAGTGGTGCCACCTGGTGTTGGTGCTGGGGCTGGAGCTGGAGCTGGGGCCGGAGCTGGAGCAGGTGCCGGAGCTGGAGCTGGGGCCGGAGCTGGAGCAGGTGCTGGAGCTGGTGCCGGAGCTGGGGCCGGAGCTGGAGCAGGTGCTGGGGCCGGAGCTGGAGCAGGTGCTGGGGCTGGTGCCGGAGCTGGGGCCGGAGCTGGAGCAGGTGCCGGGGCTGGTGCCGGAGCTGGCGCGGGTGCTGGCGCGGGTGCTGGCGCGGGTGCTGGCGCGGGTGCTGGCGCGGGTGCTGGCGCGGGTGCTGGCGCGGGTGCTGGTGCTGGCGCGGGTGCTGGGGGAGCGGTTGCGATTAGTTTGCTGCTTCCCTCACGACTATTTCCGGTGCCTACGCTCATCACGCGCACTCCGAAGTCCTGACCATAAAACTGAGCAAGGGTTAAAGCTGTTGTGGCATGGGACAGGGTAAAAACGGCCGTTTGAAAGTCGTCCTTACCGCCCTTCAAACCTGTGTCACCAATTTCTATACCAAATTCAAATGAGTGATTGCCTCCATCGCCATTCAAATTAGCTTGACCAACAGTGCTAAGGTTGCCGCTGGTGTTATAGGCAGTCGTGGTTATTAATTCGTTTTTACCTGTTTGGTTCTGACCAACTACGCTCAGACCGCTTAGGAGCGAGTTATCAAGAATGTTGAAGAAGACTCCACGTAGGTCGGCAAACGATACCTTCGTGTCAACACCAATTGTAAACTGAACTTTGCCTGCGCCTGCTGCGGTGTCATCCAAAGTAAAGTTGACCTTCGCCGCAGAACCTGTGAAGGGAGAGGCGCTAAAAGTCATAGAGGCAGCATGGGCTGGGGAAAATGCAGAAGATGCGATCGCAACACCAGCAGCCACGAAGGAATAACTAAATAGAGTTGGGATTGTCCTTTTCATTGTAATTAAAACCTTTACCAATTTAAGAGTGAACTGAAGTTGCGTTATGGAATCTGCGATCTTTGCACTACAGTGCAAGGTTGTATATCACAGGATGTTTAAACATCAATGAAATGCCTTGAACCTGTAGATTTCCCCTGATTTTTCTGAAAACTAATTATGTTTCCTTTGCTGTTACATCTACTGTAGAGAGTATTTTTTTGCTTGTCTATCGATTTTTTAAAACTTCTTCGTATCTTTATTTAAACTCAATCTTTGAGTAAATTTTTGCTGAAGCCGGAGCATTTCGCTAGGCACTTACCTATAAGAGGTACTACGCTTTAAACTGATAACCTTAACCTGAAACCTTTGCCGGCCAATCATTTTAGCCTGTAATTGCAGAATTCAAGGTTTTGCAATTACCGCAAAAAATCGAGCTTCAATATTAAGTGTTCCACATTTATAGGGGTAACGTCTTCAGCAGAACTACGCACTTATTTAGGTAATACAAATCCTAAAAAAGCCTTTATAAGTATTTACCGAATTAAAATACGAGGTTGAATATTTTAGGCAGGTTACTTTATCGCCAAAATTATAAGTAAATGCTTTTTGGCACTGATATCAATACGGATTGATTTAGCTAGTCGCGAAATCAATCCTGCTTGCTTTGAGTATTTACCGAAGGTAAGCAGCCTTCTCAAGGGTAAGTATGCGAAGCCCTGAAGTGGTATTACTGCTATACAGAGATTCGGTTTAGCTAAAATAAACAACGCTTCAAGCAAGTTCTGAGACCACTTCACCTGAATGTCGCCACAGGTAAATTGCTGAAAGCCCTTGCTGACAAGACTTGTGCTATCCAAAACCTGAAATCCAAAATCTAAAGTGGGATGAGACAGCGCAGTTATAGCGGTTCTCGCTGGTATTCCCTGCAAGGCTGATGTTCGGACAAATATATTGTTCGCCTCTCCAGCGTGTACTCAACGGAGAAGGGCTATTGTCTTGCTATCGACTTGAGCAATCTTGTTAAAGGCAATCGTAGTAGCAAGCTAGGTGCCCCTCGGACTAGGCAAGCAATAAATACAATGATTCAGAGCTTACAAGACCTGGCAGAGGCTGGTAGCGGGTAGATATCTTTCCTTGCCGAATGCGGATGCGTATACCAGGCTCACGAAGGCTGTTGAGGAACCAGACCTTCTAGGCGCACGCTAGATAATCAGTGACACCAGAAGTGGAAGAGGTGACTGATGAAAGCACCTGAGTACCAGAGTGCCCTTTACAAAAAGCGCTTTTTTGATGGCTTTATATTTTGCTCTGATTCTGATTCTGATATAGATGAGCTGCATTCCCAAAGAACGCCCTCAATCGCCCTCAATCCATATGTCGGCAACGAGTTCAGGAGAGCGTTGTGATTCTCAATCAACTCTTACTAAAAAAGTTTCACTCAACTAAGCGGCAGGCAATCTAGACTCAGACTTGGTAAGATCGATATAGAGAGGGAGAGATAATCTGCTCCTCTTAGGAAATTTTGCTCTCCAGGTGTGCAACTTCATCTGTCTACACAAGGCAAGTTTTATCCTCTAGCGACTTGTTTATATTTTGAAGGTGAGCTAGATCACAGATTACTGTTGCACAAGTGCCAGACGTTTTTACGACTAAACTGCTAAGCTTTTTAAATTAATCCAAAAGCTAGCGTCCTCCTAGTTTGGATGCGTGTCCTACCAGAGGCAATAGCGTAACTTAAAAAGTTTCCGTAAAAAACGCTTGCAAAAGCGGCATCTGTAATTATGCCAGGGAGCAGTTTTGAGTCATACTCAAATAGAAGAATAGGGTCTTCTGCCGGATCACTCTCTACGTCAGCCGCTGAATTGTTGAGCCTGGTTGAGCAACCAAGGCTTTTTGAGATTGGCTGGACTTTCCTCAAGCAAGCACGGTCCCAATCTCGTGCAGGCTTCTGGCATCAAACTATATGAACAATCAGTAAAACCTTTTTGATGACCCGCGATCGGAATCCTACAGGCAACACCCATGTCTAGCATGCAAAACCTATTCACAATTCACTTTTGGGGAGTAAGAGGAAGTATCGCCTGTCCGGGGCCGGAGACAGTCCGGTATGGCGGCAATACGCCTTGTGTTGAGATGAGAGTGGGTGGTGAACGCCTGATTTTCGATGGCGGCACTGGCCTACGAGTATTAGGGCAATCCCTGCTATCTCAAATGCCGGTGGAAGCTTATATGTTCTTCACCCACTCCCACTGGGACCACATTCAAGGGTTTCCTTTCTTTGTTCCTGCTTTTATTAAGGGGAATCGGTTTCATATTCATGGAACGGTTGCTCCGAACGGTTCGACGATTGAGCAGCGCCTGCGCGACCAAATGCTCCACCCAAATTTTCCCGTGCCTTTACAAATCATGGGAGCCGATTTGAAATTCTACGATTTGCCAATCGGGCAAAAGGTACAAATTGGAGAAATTACAGTCGAAAATGCCCTGTTAAACCATCCTGGGGAAGCTGTGGGATACCGCGTCAACTGGCGGGGTTGCGCTGCCGCCTACGTGACCGATACAGAACACTCCCCGACTCGCATGGATGAAAAAGTTTTGTGGCTGGCTCGGAATGCAGATGTCCTGATTTATGATGCTACCTACACGGATGAGGAATACGACTCACCCAAATCTTCTAAAGTAGGTTGGGGACATTCGACCTGGCAGGAAGCCGTGAAAGTAGCTCGTGCCGCGAATGTGAAAAAACTGGTAATTTTCCACCACGATCCGCTGCACAATGATGATTTTCTCGATCGGGTTGGCGAACAGGTGGCGCAAGAGTTTCCCGAAGCGATAATGGCGCGGGAAGGCTTGTCAATTCAGCTAGTGCCACAGAATCATCTGCCAAATGCGATCGCTGTCCAAGAAGCGGGCGTTTCTGCCTAAATTGGTCATTGGCTAATCCTTAATGACTAATGACGAACGACTAAATTATGTAAAAATGTAAAGCGTGTGGGTAACTTCTTCTCCTGACACTGCTCTAAAACCAACCGCTGTTGCCTTGGGAAACTTTGACGGTGTGCATCGCGGGCATCAACAGGTCGTCAAACCAATTTTGAAGGCTTCTGACGTTCCAGGTGTACCAACGCTTCCTCCATCGTCCCTGCATCGGCGGTTAGAATACCATTGGCAAAGCCAAAGTGAGGACACGGGACGGTCGCCTGAGACGAAAATTCTCAGTTCCAACGAACATCCCATCGCTACAGTGGTGACGTTTAATCCGCATCCGCGAGAGTTTTTTACAGGTCAACGCCGAGGACTGCTAACACCCCGACCCGAAAAAGTCCGACAACTAGAGGCATTGGGTGTGGAACAGCTGGTGCTGTTGCCTTTTGACAGGGAACTGGCTGCTTTGAGTCCGCAGCAGTTTGTAGAAAAGATTTTGGTGGGACAACTCAGAGCGCAAAGTGTGAGTGTCGGAGAGGATTTTCGCTTTGGGTGCCAAAGAGCGGGTACGGGGGCGGACTTAAAAGCGATCGCGCACTCTTATGGCATCAATGTTATCTTAGTGCCGTTGCAAACCTGTGAGGGCGAACGGATTAGCAGTTCAGTCATCCGTCAGGCGCTCCAAGAAGGAGACTTAGAGCAGGCAAACCGGCTACTAGGGCGTCCTTACACTCTCACTGGATTAGTCGTGAAAGGACAACAACTAGGCAGAACCATCGGATTTCCTACCGCCAACCTACAACTTCCTTCAGAAAAGTTTTTACCCCGACAGGGCGTTTATTGTGTCAGAGTTTATAGCGAAACCGAGGATGGTTCGGAAGCCACCGGGCAAACAGAAACAGGGAATGGGGAAGCCAAAGTAGCGGCGGATGGTTGTTCCTTGCCAATAGAGGGCATCGGCGTGATGAATATTGGCAATCGCCCCACGGTAGACGGTACCACCTCCACCGTAGAAGTTCACCTGTTAGATTGGGTCGGAGATTTATATGGAAAGACCTTAACTGTGAGCTTGGAACAGTTTTTGCGCCCCGAACAAAAATTTGCTTCCCTGGACGCGCTTAAGACGCAAATACAGGTAGACTGCGAGGCAGCAAGAGCCTTATTTAGGACTGAGGACTGAGGACTGAGGACTGAGGACTGAGGACTGAGGACTGAGGACTGAGGAGTCGAAGAGTGAGGAGCCAAAGAGTGAGGGTTGAGGACTGAGGACTGCAATAGAGTGAGGTGAGATACAAATACAGGCAGACTGCGAGGCAGCAAGAGCCTTTTTAAGCGTGAATGGCTAAGCGGTCTCATTCGTCCATACTCAATCGTCATCAGTCATTGTCACTGTTGGCAGACAACAGACAACAGACGACGGACAATGGACGAATTCACTACTGACGAATGACGAAAAAATAACGACTATGAGACAACGTATTGAGCAGCTGACGCAAAATCTGGGTCGCACAGTTGTCGGCAAAGCAGATGCCATTCGCTTAGTGCTAGTAGCCCTCCTTTCCGGTGGTCACGCCCTGTTGGAAGATGTCCCTGGCGTTGGTAAAACCCTGTTGGCTAAATCGCTGGCACGCTCGATTGACGGAAAGTTTCAACGCATTCAATGTACTCCGGATCTTTTGCCCACTGATATCACCGGCACGAATATCTGGAATCCCGCCGGACGCGAGTTTGAATTTCTGCCGGGACCCGTGTTTGCCAACGTGCTGCTGGCAGACGAAATTAACCGTGCCACCCCCCGCACCCAATCTGCTTTATTAGAAGTGATGGAAGAGCGACAAGTCACCGTTGATGGGGTTTCTCGCACCGTACCCAATCCGTTTTTTGCGATCGCAACTCAGAATCCAATTGAGTATCAGGGGACGTTTCCCTTGCCAGAAGCCCAAATGGATCGCTTCACGGTTTCCTTAACTTTGGGCTATCCCAGCGAGCAAGAAGAACTCCAAATGCTGCAACGGCTCGCTGAAGGCGTTAGGGTAGAAGATTTACAGCCCTGTATTTCCCTGGAAGACGTGCTGGAGTTAAGGCGTCTGTGTGGCGGCGTGAAGGTAGAGGCGTCTTTGCAACAGTACATTCTCGACTTGGTGCGGGCGACGAGGGAAGATGAAGAAATTACGCTCGGTGCCAGTCCTCGCGGTACCGTTGCCTTGCAGCGAAGTACCCAAGCACTGGCTTTTTTGGAAGGGCGGGATTATGCTATTCCCGATGATGTGAAGTTCCTGGCACCTCACGTCCTTTCCCATCGTCTCATTCCATCGGGCGGTCGCCGTGCTAAGACGATTGTGGAGCGTCTGCTGCGCTCGATTCCGATTCCATAGACTTTTGTCCCTTGTCAGTTGTCTTTTGGTAGTAGGTAGTAGGTAGCAGGTAGTCGGTGTAACTCACAAACCACAACCCACGACCCATTACCCATTACCCAAGCATCCGTTATGCCAAAGCTTGTCCGGTCAAAAACCCGCTCCCGCTCTTTCCCTGGGCGAGAAGCCGCGCCTAAGGGCATCCGCAAGCGATCGCTTTTTACTTTGTTTTTGCTGCTCTTAGTCTGGAGCATCATCCTGGGATGGGGAATGGCAATGGCGATGGACGTTCAGAGCAAAGTCCCCATTGCCCAAATGTCCCCAACCACTGCCAACACAGCGACAGAAATAATGGGTACCGTCGATCCGGTTATCAGTCGCCTCGAATTGGGACAGCAACTTTACGTGGATAACTGTTCCACCTGTCACATTGCCGTCCCCCCAGCCGTTCTGCCGATGGAAACCTGGAAAAATCTGCTGCAAGAAACGCACCAACATTACGGGACGCAGTTGCCGCGCATCATCACTCCCTCACTTTTACTGATTTGGGATTACGTGAGGACTTACTCTCGTCCCCAACTAGAAAAAGAAACCGTGCCCTATCGGGTTACAGAATCTCGCTATTTAAAAGCACTTCATCCTCGCGTCGAACTGCCCCAGCCCGTAAAACTCTCTAGTTGCGTCACCTGTCACCCTGGCGCTAATCAATACAACTTCCGGGATCTGACTGCTGAATGGGAAAATTCACCCTAAAGTTAGACGGGATGCCCGTACCATCTCAGCCTAAGTGGAAATGATACGATGATTGATAAATGCCGAAGGTCCTTGGAGGCATAAAACCGCTAGGCAGAAAGATGAATCAAGTAGGACTTCTCCGCTGACTTCTGACTTCTGACTCCTAAGTTCATCCTTCATCCTTCATCCTGCGAAGAAAGCACCGCTATACGCGACAGCGAATCGCTAACATCCTTCATCCTTCTAAAGTTTCCTTTTGCTGCTATGTTTAAAAAATTACTGGGCGATCCTAACGCACGCAAGCTCAAAAAATACCAACCTTATGTTGTAGATATCAACCTCTTGGAAGAAGACATCCAAGCGCTGTCCGACGAACAACTGACGGGCAAAACCGCAGAATTTAAACAGCGACTGGAGAAAACTAAGACAGCGCGGGAACGCCAAGAACTGTTGGATGAGTTGCTCCCAGAAGCTTTTGCAGTCGTGCGGGAAGCAGGGCGGAGAGTTTTGGGAATGCGCCACTTTGACGTGCAGATGCTCGGTGGGATTGTTCTGCACAAAGGTCAAATCGCCGAAATGAAAACTGGGGAAGGAAAAACCCTGGTATCAACCCTACCGGCTTACCTCAACGCCCTGACTGGCAAGGGAGTCCACGTAGTCACGGTCAACGACTACCTAGCGAGGCGCGATGCCGAGTGGATGGGTCAGGTGCATCGGTTCTTGGGCTTGAGCGTAGGGCTGATTCAATCGGGAATGGGGCCAAGCGAACGCCAGAAAAATTACGCCTGCGATATTACTTACGCCACGAACAGCGAACTGGGTTTTGATTACCTGCGCGACAACATGGCAACTTCGATGGCGGATGTGGTACAGCGTCCACCGAACTATTGCATCATCGACGAAGTTGACTCGGTGTTGATTGACGAGGCGCGGACGCCGTTGATTATTTCCGGGCAAGTCGAGCGTCCAACTGAGAAGTACATGAAGGCGGCAGCGATCGCTTCGGCGCTGGAAAAGGAAGTTGAGAGCGACGGGAATAAGCAAGGGCATTACGAGGTAGATGAAAAAGCTCGTAACGTTCTGATGACGGATGAAGGGTTTGCCAGAGCAGAACAGTTGCTGGAAGTCAAGGATTTGTATGACCCCAACGATCCTTGGGCGCACTATATCTTTAATGCGATTAAGGCAAAAGAGCTGTTTAAAAAAGATGTGAACTATATCGTCCGCGACGGGGAAGTCGTGATTGTGGATGAGTTTACGGGGCGGGTACTCCCCGGTCGTCGCTGGAGTGACGGACTCCACCAAGCAATTGAGGCGAAAGAGCGGGTAGAAATTCAGAATGAAACGCAAACGCTCGCGACGATTACCTATCAAAATTTCTTCTTGCTGTATGAAAAGCTCGGCGGGATGACCGGAACGGCAAAGACAGAAGAAGCCGAATTTGAAAAAATCTACAAACTGGAAGTTACGCAAATTCCCACTAATAGACCGAGCGGGCGGGGAGATATGCCCGATGTGGTCTACAAGGTAGAGGCAGGGAAGTGGCGGGCGATCGCTGAAGAGTGTGCGGAAATGCACAAAGTTGGGCGACCCGTCCTTGTGGGAACAACCAGCGTAGAAAAATCAGAACTCCTATCAACTCTGTTGAGCGAGCGAGAAGTGCCGCACAACCTGCTGAATGCCAAACCGGAAAATGTAGAGCGAGAGTCGGAAATTGTCGCTCAAGCCGGTCGCAAAGGGAAAGTGACGATTGCGACGAACATGGCGGGTCGCGGAACCGACATCATTTTGGGCGGGAATGCGGACTATATGGCACGCCTGAAGCTGCGAGAATACTTGATGCCCAAGATTGTGCAGCCGGAAGAAGAAGATAGTTTTGCCTTAAGCCAGGTTGCGGGAGCGCCAGGACGTGCCCCCGCGCAGGGGTTTACTCCCGGTAAGAAGGTGAAAAGCTGGAAGGTTAGCCCACAAATTTTCCCGACTCAGTTATCCAAGGATACGGAACAAAAGCTGAAAAGTGCGGTAGATTTTGCCGTACAGCAATATGGAGAGCGGAGCCTGCCAGAGTTGGAGGCAGAGGATAAGCTAGCCGTTGCCTCAGAAAAAGCACCGACGGATGACGCGGTCATCCAAAGGCTGCGGGAGGTTTACAACTTAATTCACAAAGAGTACGAACAATTTACCAGCGCCGAACACGAAGAAGTGATCCAGTTGGGCGGTTTGCACGTTATCGGCACAGAACGCCACGAGTCGCGCCGGATTGATAACCAGTTGCGGGGTCGCGCCGGACGGCAAGGAGACCCAGGCTCGACGAAGTTTTTCTTGAGTTTGGAAGACAACCTGTTGCGGATTTTTGGTGGCGATCGCGTGGCAGGATTGATGGATCGATTGCGGGTAGAGGAGGATATGCCCATTGAATCCGGGATGCTAACCCGGAGTCTGGAAGGGGCGCAGAAAAAAGTCGAAACCTACTACTACGACATCCGGAAGCAGGTATTTGAGTACGACGAGGTGATGAACAACCAGCGTCGCGCTATCTATGCCGAACGCCGCCGCGTCTTGGAAGGGCTGGATTTGAAAGAACAGGTGATTCAGTATGCCGAGCGGACAATGGATGACATTGTGGAGGCTTACGTCAATCCAGAATTACCTTCGGAAGAATGGGATTTAAACAGCCTTGTCGCCAAGGTGAAGGAATTTGTCAATCTGTTGGCAGATTTGGAGCCGTCCCATCTAGAAGACATGAGCGTTGGGGAAATCAAAACTTTCTTGCAAGAAGAAGTGCGAAAAGCCTACGACCTCAAAGAATCGACTGTCGATCAAATTCAGCCTGGTTTGATGCGCCAAGCCGAGCGCTTTTTTATCTTGCAGCAAATTGATACCCTTTGGCGGGAACACCTACAAGCAATGGACGCCTTGCGCGAGTCGGTAGGTTTGCGCGGCTACGGTCAAAAAGACCCGCTGATTGAGTACAAGCAGGAAGGATATGAGATGTTTCTGGACATGATGACGGATATCCGCCGGAATGTGGTTTATTCGTTGTTCCAGTTCCAGCCGCAGGTTCAGCCGCAAGCGGTGTAAAAGAATTAAAAATTAAAAATTGGGCATTCAATTTTTAATTTTTAATTAGACCATTGGTAGTAACAACCGAGTTAAGTAGCGGTGTCCTTCCATCTGGTAAAACTGGAGATCGCCGCCAAAAGAGCGCACGAAGCGTTGGCAAATCTTCAAGGTTGGTTCGAGATGGAAACCCGCTCCTACGGGTGTTGTCAAATCAAAACTTTCCGAATCGGTCATTAACAATTCCACGAGGGAAGCGCTGTCCTCTTGGGGAATTTTGACTTCAGCCTTGAGATGAATCCGGCTGTTTGCGGTTGCCTTACGAGCTGCGATCGCTAACAGTTCGGAGAGGACGCATTCCAGCTTAAGCAGGTCGCTATATACGTGAAGGTTGCTACCCACTCCTCCGATGGATACTTGAATCTGGCGCTGATGGTAGAGAGGTTGAACGAACCAGAGCGATCGCTTCAACACATTCACTAACGGCACCTTTGTCAGTCGGCGCTTCAGCTGCCACTGCTCCTCCTCCACGAGCGGGGCGAACTCCCCAAGGATATTCCCTAGTTCGCGGATGAGTTGTGAGGAATGCATACGCGCTAAAGATTTATCTGGAGGATGCCCTTTAGAAGGTACAGAACTGTCTGCACGATTGGTTTGTTCTCCCAGCGGGATGTCTGATAATCCCCCCCCTACAAGTTGATTCAGGCGGTTAAGGCGATCGGCGGCAGAGGAATGCAAGCTTGCCATACAACGATGTTTATACCAGTTCAGCTGTTCTAGGTTTCTGACTTGCCCATAGAGAGCGGCGTTTTCCAAGGTGTACTGGCGAATCCGAGCGAACTGTCCTATCAAGGTTTCCACAACCGGAAGTAAGTGTTCGGGCCACTGACGCTGGGGGCTGTCTGCCAGCACAACCAGACCACCGGAAGGATGAAGGGGAGTTGTTTCCTCCTTCGTCCTTCCGCCTTCATCCTGGGGGAGAGCCATGACCAGCAAGCAGCCGATACTGGCGCTGCTCAGCCATTGCCGGGATCTACCGGGGATTTGCGTGCCCCGCTTTTCTAGAAGACCCTCAGTCGTTAGAGCTTCCTGAATCAATGCATCGTTGAGTGGAACCGAAAGGTCGGGGGGAAGGGCAAACCGCGAGTTTGCCATCACCGCCGCCGCTACCTTGGCGTTTTCAATCCGAGAATCTTTCCGAGTGCCTCCCCAAGTAAGCAAGAGCGCTAGAGGAGATTGCAGCATCTCAGAGAGGAATTCCACCCAAGCCCGATCGAACCCGGCTGGGTCTGGCGGTGCCGATAAGAGAATCTTCAAGCCAGCCTGGAAGAAGGATTGGGCTGACTCTGAGAGTTGGGTGGAGGTTCTCATCTCCAAGGTGCGGACTGCCAAACTTAATTGTTGGCTGACGATGCCTAGTAATTGGCGCTCGGTTTGGTTCCAAGTTCGGGGAGTGTTATGACCAATGACAACAAGGGGTAAGTTCTCTTTCGGGTCTGGGTCAAGCTCAGAGGTGTCGCGACTGGACATCCGGCAGACTAAAAGCGATCGCACGCCTAAACCCGCCAAGCTTTCCCGCCAGCGACCCAGTCGCGGGTCTTGTTCCCAATCTTCAATCGCCACGGCTTCAGGACTTTCCTCGATTAGCTGCCGGTCAGCACCTGTAACAGCGCTGAGGGAAGTTGTTAGGGGTCTTCTATTCAGTGGCTGGCGCTGGTAAACAACCGAATAATTTTCAGCTTTCTGTTTTGAGTTTTCAGTTGAACCTGGAGTAATCGGGAATGAGTCTTGTTCCCCATTCCCGAACCATGACCCATGACCACTTCTGGGTTGTTGCAGTACCAAAAAACGTTCTGCCCCCAGCCGCTTCAAGAGCAGCTGGGCACACTCATCTAAGGCTTTCTCAGCGTTTGTGTTGTCGGCGAGAATACGGGCACACTCTGCCACCAGTTGGGCATCCTGTTGGGTACGCTCAAGCGTTCCTTCTATCTCCTCACTTCCTGCCCCTAGGGAAATCAACTGAGCAGCCGCACGAATGTAGTTTTTTTCCGCTTCTTCCCAAATGCGAGCTTCATTGCCTTCCACTGCCAGAAAGCCCACCAGTTCCTGCTTTACCCGAATCGGTGCAGCCAAAAGGGAGCGTGCCCGCAACCTGGAGAGCAAGCGCCCGGTTACTTCGGCTTTTAGGGGGCTTCTACCCGCGCCAATGGCAATCAGCCGATTTTCATTCAGAGCTAGATAAAATTCGCTGACTTCTTGGACGGTAAGACCAGCAGCAGCACTGGCGGCTGAGGAAGCGAGTCCCTTAGATGTCTGGCGGTTGCCAACTCGGTGCCAAAAGTAGCGTCGCTCCGGGGAATACCAGTAGACGCTGGTGCGAGTTGGTCCAATAAATTGCTGCGTCATGGCTACCACAGCCTCTAGGCGTTGATCCATCGCAGGCATCCGCGCCATCTGGTCTAGCACCTGAAATAGCGGCTGGTCGGGGCGCTTGGTCGAGGAGTGCTGCCAGTCAAGTTCAATCTGGTACAGGGCAGCAGCTAATCCCCCAAACAGCATTGACATCTGGGCTTTTTCTCCCGGTCGAGGAGTGGCACCCCACAAGGACGATCCTAGTAGCACGACACCAAAACAACGGTCTTTGCAGCGCAAAGGATAAAAAAACGCACCCTGAATTCCAAATTGTTGAGCTGCTCGACGCCATTCTCCAGCCCGCACTTCTTCGCTGAGATTTGGGACGCCTAAGGAGCGCTGCTGGATGACTACCTGCTCCAGAAGGTCGCCGGGACTTAGAGTAAACTTACTTTTAAGAAATTTTGTGTCGCCGGTGGGAGTGACGCCGCCTTTGCCAAATAAACGGTGATCTAAGCGATCGTAGAGGCCAATCCAAATCAGGCGATAGTCAAACTCGGAGGCGAGATAATTCAGGGTGGTTTCGATGAGAACGTCAACATTCTCCTCTTCCCGCATGGTCTGAAGGACGCGCCCCAAGGCAACAAGTTGGTTTTCGTAGTCCGCTGGACTTTGGTCTGGAGTGTGGTGTTGATCCATGTTATTCAACCGCGACCCGACTCATTGCGATCGCTTGTCGCTTGTCAGATTTCTCACTTGAAAGTAGGACTGTTAGCGTAGCGGCGCTCTACTCGCGGATTGCCCGAACAAACCAGAGCGTCTCAAAAGGAAATATTTTCAGCTTATTCGTTGTGAAACTTTGCTCATCGGTGAGTGTCTTAAAACTCGGAAGTCGGGCGTGCGGGAAAGAGACTTTCATGTTTTTGGTATGAACTTTGTTCGTGGGTGTCTCTTGCAAAGCTTGTAATATCTAGAATGCCCTTACTTGAGGATAGTCGGTTGTCAATTATTAGTTATTTTTGTTTTCTTTTTTACCAATGACTAATGATTAACGACGAATGATTAAATTATGGATATCTATCAACTCGCAATTCGTCCGGCATTATTTTCCGGATTGAAAGCCGATCCAGAATGGCTGCATCAACAAACGCTCCATCTGTTCAGCGCTCTTGCCGGTTCGCCTTCTCATCCCCCCAAAAGCTGGATTGTTGCACAATTACAGCAATCTTACGCCAAGAGAGATGTTCGCTTAGAACAAACTTTGTGGAAGCTAAAGTTCCCCAATCCAGTGGGTCTAGCCGCTGGATTTGATAAGGATGGCGTCGCGGCTGGGATTTGGCCCAGTCTCGGCTTCGGCTTTGCGGAACTCGGCACCGTAACCTTACACGCGCAACCGGGAAATCCCCGTCCTCGCTTGTTTCGCTTGCCGATGGACAAAGCCGCCCTCAACCGGATGGGATTTAATAACCAAGGGGCCGCGGCAATGGCGCAAAGGTTGGAAAGCTGGAGTGGAAAGTTAAAAGCTGAAAATTCCAACCTTCAACCTTCAACCTTCAACATTCCCCTAGGAATTAATCTAGGTAAATCTAAGATAACGCCACTAGAGGCTGCGGCTGCTGACTATCTGGGTAGTTTTCGCCTTTTGAAGGATTTGGGAGATTACTTTGTCGTTAACGTTAGCTCACCCAATACACCAGGATTGCGAAGTCTCCAGTCCTCGGATCAGCTGAGTCTGATTCTAGATGCCCTGCAACAGGAAAATCAAGGACAAAAACCTCTACTGGTAAAGATTGCCCCAGATTTGGAGTGGGAAGCGATCGCTTCTGTGATTGAACTTGCTAAAAATTACCAACTGGCTGGGATCATCGCCACTAACACCACTATCCGGCGCGATCATCTAAAAACCCAGATACTTTCCCCAACTGGTAAACCCGTGAGTGAAGAAGCCGGTGGCATCAGCGGTGCCCCTTTAAGAGAACGTTCTACCGAAGTCATTCGCTTTATCTTCACGCAAACGCAAGGTCAACTGCCCATTATCGGCGTCGGCGGCATCTTCACTGCCCAAGATGCCTGGGAGAAAATCGCGGCGGGTGCTAGCCTGATCCAGGTTTACACTGGCTGGATTTATGAAGGTCCTTGGATGGTACGCCGCATTCTGGAGGGTCTGTTGCAAAAATTGCAGGAACACAGCTTAGCGTCCCTCTCTGACGCCGTTGGCATAGACAGTCTTCAGACTTGATTTCAAGCTACCCACTGTCACTTGTTAATCAACCAACAACTGATAACTCACCCCTAACCGCTTACTCTAGAAGCTCCCTTCTTTGAGGATAATGTGGTACTTGGAGTCAAAGGAAATCTTTCCTTCTTGCTGTAACTTCCCTAACAAACGGGTAATTGTCACTCTGGTGACGCAGCAGGCATTGGCAAGGTCTTGATGGGTGAGACGAACGCTCAAACGAGTTCCCTGCGGCACAGGTTCGCCAACTTCCTGTTTCAGCAGCAACAATAGATTCTGCAAGCGGTCTTGCAATCGTCGCTGACCAGAAATCGCCAAAAGCGATTCTGTCTGCCGCAACCGCAAATTAATTTTCGGTAAAATAGTCTGGGCAAGATGAGGGGAGGCTGTTATCTCTGAGAGGGAAATGTTAACTATCTGCACGTCCGAGACGGCAGTTGCTTGATAGGTTGACAGGGCGGTTAAACAAGAGCCAAAAGGCATCGAAGGACCGACTAACCCTACCAGCACCTCTTCACAATTGTCACTCATCGTACTCAGCTTCACCAAACCCCGACACACTAACCACAGGTTTTGAGGGTCGAGGGGAATGATTTCTCCTTTGGAGTAAGCCTGTACAGGGCGATCTTGCTTGAGGTCGTAGTTATTTTTTTCTAGCGCCTTCTCTACCCGCTTGCGCTCAGTGATATCGCGAATCAGCCAACGCAATGTGACGGCTTTGCCTTCCCCATTATTATGAGTAGTGGCGACTGTTATCCCCGCGTCAAAAATCTCACCTTTACGGGGCTGTAGGCGTACTGTCCACTCATATACTCGTTGCTGCTCATGCAGCCGAGTCAGTTCGTTACGAAAGATTCGACGTTCTTCTTGAGGAATGAAGATGACAAACGGTTTGCCCACTAAAAACTCTGGCGACACGTTGAGCAGTTTAGCAGCAGCGCGGTTGGCTTCTCGGATTGTCCCTTCTGCATCCGTCACCAGGTAGCCTTGCGGTGCTAACTCGAACAGATCCTGGTAGCGGTGGCGTTCGGCTTCCAACGCCTGTCGTGCGGCTACAAGTTCCTCATTCTGCTGGCGTAGTTCCTCTAGCGCCACTTGTAGCGTTTCCGAGGCGATGCCCAACTCCTTGAAGGCGACTGGCAGTAGCTCTGGCTCTTTAGGCGGAGCGATGGTTGCCCCTTTGTACAGCTCAGCTAATCGCCAGTTAATTTGCTGAATTTGTTGGGCAAATAAGTTCACATTTATTTCATTTTTCATAGTTTTACCTTCACTAAGGGCATGATTGAGAACTTCTTACCCTCTATCAAGTTCACTGCTTTTTTCCTTTTAACATTCCTTTCTCTAATTGCGCCCTTCCAAAAGAGGCAATCCTTGCTCCCCCTATTTATCTATTTATTAAATGAATAAATTAAATATGCAAATAGCGGCAAAAAGTAAATTTTATTTAACTAATGTATATTCAAGCTTATTTTTTGAGATTATGGAAATAATTAGGGTTTTCTAACTAAATATTTAGCGATTGGAAAATCTTTGATGTACAACACCCTGTAGTGCGGAACCGAGCGCAATGTGAGTAAAGCACAAGGGAGATTCTATCACTCTCTGCATACGCTTTGCGATCGCTTCACAAAGTTGCTTTGCACTAAGCACCGCTTCGTTAACGAACGCAATCAAGAGTTCAGTTACGCGGGGTATGAAAAGACAAGTTTTGAAAGAACCTAATTAAAATTGCTTGTGATTTTTAATACAATTATTCACTGAGTTTACATCAATCTATTTCTTCAGATAGATGCAGGCGAAGAGGACAAAAGTTAAGCCTTAGATAATCGTTATCCTGCCGCAAGAAGCTGCAACGGGATATACTGACAGACAACACCAAGCCCCTAGAAAGCAACTGATAGGGGCTTTTTATATTCAGAATTGCAAATAGATTTAAGGTTCGCTGATCCCTCTAGTGTAAGCGAAAAATCAGGTTGAATGAGAATAATTTCGTTTATTTATTAGCGATACAATTTTAGCTAAACAGTTACAAACTCTGCTAGAAATACTGAAACCGTTATGTATGCGATCGCGTAGCAGCGTCTTCTGGAAGTTCTCTGAGCTGTAATCTGTCGCAAACACAAATAAAAACCTCCTGAGAAACTGCAATAGAAGGTTTTTTTGGATGCGCGATCGCCTAATAATTTCCCAGTCGGTTCATTCTATCTTAGAAGTGCAAGGCAATTCTCGCGATCGCCGTTTAAAACTCTTATATTTTATAAAACAGATGTCTCAAAGCTGTAGCTCTTACGCTTGTTTTGACAACTTTACTGTTCTATCCACGATACCGCTATCTTTCCTAAACATAGGTTTTGTGCTTCCAATCACAGGTAAATTTAACATTCAACCCAGCCCTGTGGTAGAAGTTTGGTAAAACAGTAACGGGTAAAGTTCCAAAGGTGCATTCTTACGGAGTTGGGCAAACTGCCCTAGCAGTTTTTGTATGCAAAAACAAGAAGTTTCCCTATCTGTGTCATCGCCCCATTGCGTTTTGAAAAACTTCCAGGCTTCCTCATCATTAGCCACAGAGGAAGATACCAATCAACGCCAGCGATTAACCTTCCCCACCCAGATTACAGTTCGCTTTGTGTTTGGCAGCTTCCCACCTTACCTCGCCACTGTCGCGTTCGCGAAATATTAGTATTTCCTAGACTACTAAAACTAGGGGTATAAATAACAGTAGACTTTATAAAGCTAAAATCTTAAAGAATGCTCTAAAAAGCAAGATTTTTTGTAGATGATGGGAATAAGTAATGGTTTTTTATTACCGATTTATAAATAATTGAGTGCAGGCAAGTAATCTTTAATTAGCCTACCTGTTGATTAACTATAAAATTAATTCAGAGCGTTGTACCATGCCAGAGAATCTCAATAAATTAAGCTTTCTCAACCCCCAGAGTCGTTATTGGGGTCGTTTCACTCCAGAGGAGCTAGCTTTTAATGCGAATTTACAGGAATTTGCACAAAAAATTTCTTATATATCTGCGTTGCAAACCGGAGGTAAGATTTCTTCCGAACAGGCATACAAGGATATTAAGTCTCTGTGGAAGCAGTTAAAGACAAGTAAAAAAGAACTAGGCGTGGGAGCAAATATCCCAAAAACAGAAAGCTAGTGATGGTCAACAGTTACGCTGCTAATGTCAGGGTTTATTGATTATTCAGCAATATCTTGAACTTTAAGGTTGTATTGCATACACTTGTGCCAAGTTGCATCCGTTAAACTAGAATTCAAGAACAAATTTTGTGTTTGATATTCTTTGAGGTTTTCTAAAAGATATAAAATATCAATTTGGCGATCGCATCTGAGTACAGTAACGCAGTTGTATGAAAGCAGAATCGTACAACTATGAGCCGACTGCCAGGTTATCCTATCGAGCTGGGCAGAACTGTCATTCAGTTCAAACGAGAATTTCAATGCCTCTGTCTAGTTTGTCTAATCCCTAATTCTCTTAGTTATCACTTCCTATGGCACTGCTCAAAACAATCAAAGAGGTCTTGACAGGATTTGCACAAGGTCTCCGGATGTCTTGGTGGGTGGAAATTGCCACTACTGAGCCTCGCTGTATCTACTATTTTGGTCCCTTTCACAACTCCGCTGAAGCAGCAACTGCGTGCCCTGGCTATATTGAAGATATCCAAAGTGAAAAAGCTGGCGGGATCGAAGTCACCATCAAACGCTGCAAGCCAAGCGTGTTGACGATGTGTGAGGAAGAAGTCAACTAAGAAAACTGTCCGAAATCTACCATTCAGTGGTTGGTATATAAGATCACCAAGAGATTTAACGTAATGCCCACTCCTCCGGTAGAAGTTCAGGGAAGGGGTAGGCATTAACTTGGTTAATAAGGACAACAAATGAATGGCAATCTCCCTCTGGGAGTTTCTACACGGTACTACACGGTCAGGGAAACAGCGATTATCCTCCGGAAACGCTAAGTCGGATGGCGAACTGACAAGTCAGCGCTAGGCTAACGCCTCGCTTCGCTAACGCTATCGCGCTTTTGTTAACCCTTCCTTGTCGAACCCTCTGCTTAGTAAACTCCCAGCTTCCCTTTTAAGGGACTGTTTGTAAATTACACTTGGTGGCGCTATTGCCTGAGCTTTTGTAACTTAGCGTCCCTATTAGTTTATATTTATAAACACTATTGAGGAGACAAAAAGATTATGACTCAACCTCAGTTCCATGATGAATTGACCCTTTCGGAAACAGCAGAACAATTTGGAAAAAAAGCTCTAAAGTTAGGTCTTATCCCTAGTTTTGTCGTCCGCTACTTTCCAGATAGCAGCCAATTCTATATTCCTAACGAAACCGAATCTGAACCGCTCACCCCAGAAGAGGCATATCTGCGTCTGAGAAAATTAGTGGAACAATCTGGTCAATAAGTGTTGTCCGCACAGTAGATGTCCGGCAGTCTCAGTAGGTGAGTATTAGGTAAGTATAAAAATTCAATATCAGCTAGCCCCCTGAACTACATCAATAGGGTTACTTGGTTTGTCAATTATTTTACATTTATTTATACTTAATCCATGAGTTTATAATTATTAGTCGTTTTAAAAGCAGACTAGGAGAATGATTCGTTTACTCGTTAGTTTCTTAGAATTTATTTTAAAAACTTTTTACCAAGAGCGATGGTATGCAAGATTTTATGTCTTGGAAACGATCGCTCGCGTTCCTTGTTTTGCTTATTTATCGGTTCTTCATCTCTATGAAAGTCTCGGCGCGTGGCCTTATGCTGATTGGATCAAGGTTCACTTTGCTGAGTCCTGGAATGAGTTGCATCATCTCCGCATCATCGAAGCATTGGGTGGGGGGAAATCGTGGAGCGATCGCATGATTGCTCGGATTGGCGTCCTGGCTTACTACTGGATTCTAGTCTTTGTATACATGATTGCTCCCAGATCGGCTTACTACTTTAATCAGTTAGTCGAAGAAGGTGCTTACCACACCTACGATAAATTTCTAACAGATCATGAGGCTGAACTCAAAACTCAGCCAGCTCCACAGATAGCAATTGATTACTACCACGAGGGCGATCTTTACATGTTTGATGATTTTCAAATCTCTCATACACCAAGGGAGCGTCGCCCAAAAATTGAGAATCTTTACGATGTGTTCGTTGCCATCCGCAATGACGAAAAAGAACACATCACAACCATGATTGCCTGCCAGCAACCAGACGCAAAAGAAAAAATTAAAAGCCCCCATTCCCCTGAATTTAAGCCCTCATCTGAAGAGAGTTAAGGCAATTTTTTCCTCTCAAATGGTGGCTTAAATCATTTCTAATAGCGTTACTTCCCAGACAAGTCGCGGTTGAGCATAACTCAGGAGAGATTGGCGGGCTTTTTCGAGTTGCTGGAGGGGCAATTTATGAATTACACCGTTCAAGAATTGCTGCCAGTAAGTGTGCTGTAGATAATCAACTAACCACAGTTGGGCTTCTGTATCGAGAGTTTTATCAATCCGTTTGGCGAGTTCAAGGGCGTCACGAAACGATTTTGGCAGATGGATAACGTCCTGAAGTAAGTCTTGGGGAATCGTTTGGAGTTGCTCCCAGGAAGCGATCGCATTTCCCGGACTGCCTTGCGCGATCGCTAACACCGTCGGATGCTCCAAAATCTCTTCGTGACCCGTCTTCCGCAACACCTGCTCCATTGCCGCCGAGTCTAAACCATAGAAAGGAATGTGCTGACAGCGCGATACCAGCGTCGGTAACAACGACGACGGCGTTGGTGCGATTAAAACCAGCGTTGCTCGTCCCGGTTCTTCCAGGGTTTTGAGTAAGGCATTTGCAGCCGCTTCTGCCATTGTTTCTGCTTGTTCCAGCACAACGAGCGATCGCGGTGCCTCCAGCGCCGAACGTCCCAGAAATTGGGTAATTTCCCGAATTTGCTCCAGCCGGATTTGCGGCGGAGCCTTGCGCTTGACACCCGCTTCGGCGGCTTCGGCGGCAGATAATCGTTGACCCTGATGCAGATAGGTCGGTTGCACCCAAAATAAGTCTGGATGATTGCCCTGACGCAAGCGGTTTTTGATAGACGCAATACTCCCCTTGCTTCCTTCCTTAATCACAGGAGATTCGGAGGCATCTGGCTCAGTTGCGGGTAGGTTGGCACAGAACAAAAGGTCTACAAAGCACTGAGCCGCCATGCTGCGTCCGATGCCTTCGGGACCCGCAAATAGATAGGCAGGAGCAATCCGATTTTGAGCCACTGCCTGAGTTAGTAACTCAACCGCTCGGTTTTGTCCGACAAGTTCCGCAAAAAAATCCATTTAACCGCAAAGAAAGGCAAAACTCAAAAAATTTGCAAGCAGTACCATTTACCCTGGAGACGCGATATATGGCGTCTGGAACCAACCCTCAAAAATTGTCTTGATAGTTTAATCCCCACTGCCAGGGAATTATAGATTTTTAATTTTCTAGAGACCATTCCCGAAACCGTTGAGTCAAGATAGCCTGAATTTTCCCTTGGACTTCTGCCTCAGTGCCACTGCCATCCACCCGCACAATCCGCTGGGGATGGGCTGCTGCTAAGGCTCTAAACCCCTGCTGTACCCGTTGGTGGAACGCCAATTCTGCTTGCTCCATTCGGTCGGCGGCTCCCCTGGCTTTAGCGCGTGCTAGACCTATTTCAACGTCAACATCTAGCCACAGGGTGAGGTCGCTTTCCAGTCCGTCTGTCGCCATTTGGCATATCTTCTTGATTAAAGATAGGCTAAGACCTCGACCATAGCCTTGATAGGCGATAGTTGAATCGGTGTAGCGATCGCACAAAATAATTCCTCCCGCCGCCAGGGTTGGTTTTAGCACTTCTTCAACGTGCTGCGAGCGGTCTGCTGCATACAACAATAGTTCTGTCCGGTCTTGAATGGGGTGATTCAGAGTCCCTTCGAGCAACAAGCGGCGCAAAGCTTTACCCAATTCTGTACCCCCTGGCTCTCTGGTGATCGCCACCTGCGAGAAAATCGGAGATTCTGCCTTCATCCTTTCCAGAAGCCAATCGCGCGATCGCTGCATCTGAGTTGTTTTACCGCTTCCTTCCACTCCCTCAAACACAATCAGCTTGCCCTGCATTCCCCAATCCTTATCATCACAGCCCTTTTTTCTTGCTCAAGATCGGGATGTGGCTCACCAGAACCGATGAATCCACTACCCACTCATCCTTCATTCTTCCAAAGTATCAGTCAACCCCACCCCGTGCTTTTGGTAACTTCCCTACTTAGTTCTTCCGGAGGAGCGACTGGTATGCTGGAAGCTGATAAAGGCTGGGTGATGGCTCTAGCCTTAGAAGCAAGCATTCCTTTCTGACCCGAAACGAAGGTTCGGTATGATAAGAGGGTCGAGGGATATGACGTCGGGGATTTTTTATGGCTCGTTATACTTGTTCATTTATCGTTGCAGTTCCCCTTGAGCGTCTCCAGCAGGTGCTCATAGAAGTTTTGGAGTCCTGTAATTTCGATATTATCTACAACACTGGAGACTACTTGATGGCTCGCGAGATACCGGGTCACGTCTCTTTTGCCAAGCTGGTGACGGTGGAAGTGCTCATCGATAAATCGACCGCTACCGACCGAGAAGTGCGGATGAATTTTGTAGTGAAAAACGAAGAGTTGCCCCTGCAAGTGGACAACCACTGCCACCAGATGTTCTATCAGGTGCATCAGGCGATCGCGGAAAATCGCCATTGGCAACTAGTTGAAAGCGTCGCCGGATAGACAAGCTCCCCCCTGGGAAGTTCTCAGGCGAGATTTTCATGCAGAAAATTAAGGTTCTTCCCCATCGCCAACCATATTGGGACTAATCAGGGTAATGTCCCACTCATCTGGAGGTCCCGTGGGAATGGATTCTCGCTTCAGGTGGAAGTAGCGTGCCCGCACTTGCGGCCCAAACACAATCTCATCTTCATCTTCGAGATCGTGAGCTTGGAGTTTTCGACCATTGATCAACAGACCATTGGCGCTGGGCTTGCCTTTGTCGCCATCGACAATTCGATAATAGTAAGAGCCATCCGCACGCAATTTTTGCACTAAAGTTGCGTGCCGACGCGATACAAATTGGGAGTACAACCGAATATCACACTTCTGGTCTCTGCCAATGCAATATTCGGGCTTTTCTAAGGGGAACTCCTTACGTCCCTGATCATCTTCAATAATCAATATATGGTTCAGATGCAGTTTTACAGCCATTGAAAAATTATTTAGAGAGAGGGCGGTTGGTTTGTGAAAAACAGTTACTTAGACTAACAGTGGCACCATTCTCAACCGGCGGGATAAGCGCCTGTGCCTGCACCCTGAATATCAACACTCGACCGAGCATTATCTTGAGGAAAACAAGAGGCGCTTTGGCGGAGGTTGGCAGGACTCCAGCGTAACACCCTCGCCTTCCCTGAAGCCAGTGTCGTCAGCTTGGAGCAGGCTTGATGTGTTTGGAGGGTTATAATCTATAATCTCCTCTATCATATTGTGGCACACCGGGTTAGCGGTCAATTGTTCGTTGGCAGTTGTGGAAAAGCGGGTTTAATTAAGATATTTGAAAGACACCAACCCGACTGATAAACCCACCTGGACTCAATTAGTTGTCAGTAGAGAGAGATTTACGGAGTAAAAGCGAGTTCGTAACAACACTGACAGAACTAAAAGCCATTAATGCTCCAGCAGCGGATGGGCTGAGAACCAGCCCAAAAGTGGGTAGCAGCACACCCGCAGCGACGGGCAAGGAGATGGTGTTGTAGGCAAACGCCCAAAAAAGATTTTGGCGGATTTTGTTGAAAGTCGCACGAGAAAGCTGGATTGACTTGACAACATCCAGAAGGCGATCGCGCATCAGAACAATTTGAGCAGTTTCGATGGCGACATCGGTTCCCCCTTGGAGGGAAATGCCAACATCTGCTTGTGCCAAAGCGGGGGCATCGTTAATGCCATCGCCAACCATTGCGACGTGCTGACCCTGAGT
Organism: Trichocoleus sp. DQ-A2; assembly: GCF_039961915.1. NCBI lineage: Bacteria > Bacillati > Cyanobacteriota > Cyanophyceae > Leptolyngbyales > Trichocoleusaceae > Trichocoleus > Trichocoleus sp. DQ-A2. The sequence goes on along the minus strand of NZ_JAMPKD010000007.1, from coordinate 49,945 downwards.
TTGTAGCTGGGCAATCGCGGCGGCTTTGGCGTCTGGACGGACATCTGCTAAGACATCCGAGTCTGGATTAAGTTCCAACTGAGACGCGATCGCTCTAGCCGCTTCCAGCCGATCTCCAGTCAGCAGCATCACCCGCAATCCCATTTGTCGCAAGCGAGACACCGTTGCTTTCGCATCTGGTCGGAGGGTATCGGTGACGCCAATTAACCCCGCTACTTGACCGTCAGCGGCGACATAAACCACTGTTTTACCCGCCGATGCCAGTTGTTGAGCCTGGTTTTGTTCGGAATTGTTGAGGGAAATTCCTTGCTGAGTCAACCAGTCTGCATTCCCTAGTAAAACCCGCACGCCTTCGACCAAAGCCGATACCCCTAGTCCCGGTTCCGTATAAAACTCATGGGCGAGAGGGAGGCTTAACTCTTGGCGGTGCGCTTCTTCCCCGATTGCTTCTGCGAGGGGATGGGTTGTGCCACTTTCTGCCGCCGCCGCCAGTTGGAGGAGGCTTTCTGGGAGGAAGTTCCCCACCGGCAAGTAATCAGTAACGACGGGATGACCCGTGGTAAGAGTGCCTGTCTTATCAAATACCACGATATCCAGGTGGTGTACCCGTTCCAGCACGTCGCCGCCTTTGATCAACAGCCCTCTTTCTGCCCCCAGACCCGTTCCCACCAAAATTGCCGTGGGGGTCGCTAAGCCTAAAGCACAGGGGCAAGCGATGACAGAGACAGAAATTGCAAGCTTTAAACTAAGTAACAAAGCTGAGTGCTGTAGAGGTGGGGGTTCCCTGTCTATGCCGCTGGCATGGTGCATGACTGAGTGCATCGCTGAGTGGCTCTCTATCCCTACTGCGCTCAACATCGTGACATCAGGCCAAAGTTGAGAGCCGATGAAGTACCAAAATAAAAACGTGAAGGTTGCTGCTGCCAGAACGCCGTAGGTGAAGTACCCCGCCACCGTATCCGCCAATAGCTGCACGGGAGCTTTCCGGATTTGGGCTTCTTCGACCAGGGCGACAATTTGTGCCAGAGTCGTATCCTTGCCGGTGCGAGTTGCCTTGATCGCGATCGCTCCCGACTGATTCAGCGTCCCAGCTGCCACCGAGTCTCCCGCTTGCTTCATGACCGGAACTGGCTCGCCAGTCAGCATTGACTCATTCACCGTTGTCTGACCCGCCACCACTTCTGCATCGACCGGGATTTGTTCTCCCGGCAAAACCCGCAACCATTCACCTACTCGGACTTGTTCAACGGGGATTTCAATGCCCCCGAAGTCGTTCCCCTTGGCTCTGGGCGTAGCGCCAGCATCTGTGGGATTAGCAATTAAACGAGCGACTTTTGGCTGGAGCGCCAGCAATGCCTGAAAGGCTGCGGCGGCACGACCTCTTGCCCGTTGCTCCAAGGTACGCCCAAGCAGGATAAAGCCTAACAGCATGACCGGCTCATCAAAAAAACATTCCCAACCCAGCTGAGGGAATAGCAACGCCACGCAGCTAGCCGTGTAAGCTGTAAGCGTTCCTAGCGCCACCAGGGTGTTCATATTAGGGGCATTTCGCCGCAAGCCCCGCCACCCATCGACTAATATCTGGCGTCCGGGAAAGAGTAACGCTGCCGTCGCCAAGCCCCAATGAAACCAAATGTTGGTCAGGGGTGAAAAATAAGCGGGAAAAGAGATGAAGTGTTGATTGAGATGACCAATTCCGGACAGCAAAATCAGAACGCCCGCAATGACTAGTTGCCTTAACTGCTGGCGATTTTCCAAGGCGTGCCGTTCTGCTGGACTCAGAGCCTCTTTTGCTTTTTCGCCTGCGTTGGTGGCGAGGCGAGGCTGGGTCGGAAATCCAGCTTCTGTCACCTGTTCGGCTAACGCAACTGGGTCAATCGCACCCGCTTCGCACTCTACGACAGCGACTTCTGTCACCAGATTAACGCGGGCAGAAACGACGCCTGGATGCTGGGTTAGCTGTTTTTCTACCGCTTTCACGCAGCCTGCACATTTCATGCCTGTGACATCCAGGGCGATCGTCTCTAGCGGCGATGCAGGGGTAGCGGCTACGGTTTGGGGGGATTGCATAGAGAATCTTGGGACTTTCCACGACACCTCAACGCCAGACTGTTCTAGCGTCTCTATTTTGAGGTTAGGCGAAAGTCCGGGCGATCGCGCAAAAATTCTTAATCTTTTTTAAGTTAGTTACCCGCGAACGGTCAACGGCTACTCCAGCGAAGATACATCACGTAGACCAGTGCTAGAGCCTGCATTGGCATGAGCGCGGCATAGCCCCTAAAGAAGAAGTTAATCTCTAAGCTAGACATTACACTGAAATATCCCATACCTAACAAAGCTAGGAACATGGGTAAAATCAGTTTTTTGGGTTTGCGTATTAGCATATTAAGTCAGGAGAAAGATTTACAGAAGAACTTAATTTAAACATGAATAAAATATCGCTCTATCTGTTAAATTTATCGTTGCAAAAACGACAAAATACAAACAAGCGATCGCAAATAATTTGACCTAAAAACCAAAATTTTTACACAAGCATGAATTCCTCAAAAAAATAGCTGACCCAAGGGTGAATGAACCAAGGCAAGATATAGTTCTCCAGACTTTGATAAATAATACAAGCGCAACGCATGGTAGCTTAAAATTAGAAGTAGGCTCAGCACCTGTAGCTTTCGGGTCCTAAGCATTTGAACATACAAGACGGCGATTTTACGTCCCGCGATTAGTTCAAGTGTAATATGAACTGTTGCAATCAAAAAGGCAGCGAATAAAACCGGGCCAAACAGGTGTTCTGCTAAGGCGCAGCTCCAATCTCCTCGCACAATTGCCATGAAAGACCGAGTCATCCCACAGGTAGGACAAGGAATCCCCGTAAAGTGGCGAATTGGGCAAACTAGGAACGTTACTTTATATCCTTGGTTATAAAAGTAGGTTCCCACTAGAGGTGCTGAACATATTCCTAATATCAACCAGCGAATCCGTCGAGCATTGCTAGACAGATTAGAGCGAGATAATTTAGACATGGCTCAAGTTAAGCTAGCGTCTACCCAAGCGCTCTCGCAGGGGTCGATCTAAAACCAACCTTTCTTGCTAACAAGGTAAGTGCTGACGAATTCTTCGTCAGATTTTGTCAAATAAGTTATTCCCTCGATCGAACCAATAATTCCCATAATTGGCGAACCGATTCCACAGGTAAGCAGGCTAACCAGCAACATGATGATGCCTTCTGTGTTATAGCCAAGAACAAACTTATGGATACCTAAAGCCCCGATAAGAATCCCGCAGACTCCAGCGGCGATTTTTTTGCTGGCATCAGTAGAGTTTCCATCCCTCATTTGTTTGTGCGAACCCTTGAAAAATTTGCTTTCCGCTTTTAGTGTTCCCAGTTGGGTAACACATCTATCACAAGACGGAAAGCATTGATTCTTCTTAACAATGACTGGAAGGAAACATCACGCAGATCCACTACCCAAGAGGAAAAGACTCAGCAAAGTGCCACCATTCCAGAGAGAGTGGAGGAGTATCGGTGCAAGGAGGTTGCGCGATCGCGTATACACCACTCCCAAAACCATCCCCAAAGTCGCCAGGGGCAAGATTTCTGAGAGATTCAGGTGAACAATCGCAAAAAACAAGCTACTGAGCGCGATCGCTCCCCAAACAGGCATATAACGGGTGAGAGATGGCAATAGAAAACCGCGAAACAAGAACTCCTCAAACAACGGTGCCGCCACCGCCGCCGTCAAGAAAAAGATCGCCAGCGCCACACTATCTTGCCCCTCTAGAGCAATCGGTAAAATCGGATTGCTGCCCCCTTGTCCCTGCCACAGCTTTTGGTTAATCAGCGACACCACAATCACTAGAGGCAGCGCGACTAAATATCCGCCCAATCCCCAAAGAATCCAGTTTCCCCGCCAATTGAATCGAAACCAACCTTCTGGCAACGGTAAAAAAGAGCGGATAGATAAATACAGAACCAGCAGACACTCAAACGCCAATGTTGCGTAACTCACCAGAACAAAAGCAGCTTGTGTCCGAGTATCAAAGCTGGCTCGGTTTAGGGGCAGTAAGCTAAAAAAGAGCGGCAGCAGAAATTGACCGATAAAGAAAAAGCCTACGACGAACACCTGCCAAATAATTTCGGCATTCCAAGGAGTTGTCCAGGGGACATCGGCATTTTGAGCGAGGATGGCTTCTTTTCCCTTAATTACCACTCCCGCTAGCAGAACAATCAGCAATCCTAATCCCACCAATACTCCCACTAGCGGGATTGCTCCGACAATCGCTAATTTGACAATTGCAGCTTCAGCGCGCTCCTGTTCTTGTGCCTGGAGTGCCGCCAGTTCCTCCTGACGTTCCTGTACTTGGTAGAGTTTCGTCAAAGCGCGATCGCGGAACCAGCCGTCTAAATGCTCTTGAATTTGCGGCTGGGCATCCAACATCAGGCTGGGTGGCTCGCTCCAAAGTCCCACCAAAATCGCCGCTGGCTTAGTCTGTAACTCGCTCGCCGCTTCCTGTTTAGACCGATTAATTAATTCCGTCCAAGTTTTAATCGCCGCGTCTGTTTGTCCTTGTTGAGCTTGTAAAATTCCCAACCGCAAGTCAAGCTCAGCAATCAGCTTTTTTACCTTGTTGATTGACGCTGGTAATTGCGGCTGCGATCTGGCTGCATCGGGATTCAAATCAGCTTCCGATTTGAGCTTTTCGAGCTGTCCTTGCAGCTTTTCCAGAGTGGCTCGATCCTCCGAACGCGCCTCCTCATACTGCTTTTGGGCAGTTCTTAAAGGGTCTTCACCTAAAAGAGCGTTCCGGGCGTTTGTCAAATTGGCATCACCAGCTTTGTCGCCCTGCCACTCACTCGCTTGGAGTAACAAATTCGTTTGGTACAGTTCCAGGCGACCTTGAATCTGAGGCTGATTCCAGCTATCCAGTAATGAGTGGGTAATCAGAAACAAAGCCAAAATTGTCAGCAATCCCAAAAGCAACCGCTTAATTGTCATGAAAACTCCTGTAGGCTCTTAGTGTCACGGCACCTATGAGGAATATCTTAGATGCGTGTCCGGGACAGGTTAAAATTCTCCTGAACCTTTTTGCTCTTGATGATGGGCGTAGATTTCCCGCCTAGAGCATTAGGGGAACTTTACCTTACCAAACTGAGGCAGAGCCGACCTAATTCTTCTCTAGCTGAGCCAGCGAATAAGAATATGTAGGCTGCTGTCTTTGCAGTGCTAGTTTCCACGGAGGATATCACCCTGAATACTCGAGTCATTCTCGTGCGTCATGGTCAGAGCAGCTATAACAGTGAGCGTAGAATTCAGGGCCGCTGTGATGAATCAATTTTGACGGAAAAAGGTCGCGCGACTGCCCGTCAACTTGGCGCTACTCTGAGTAACTTGAAAATTGATGCGATTTACAGTAGCCCCCTGCAACGGGCGAAAGCAACCGCAGAGATCGTTCAATCCAGTTTGGCGACGCCGGCCCCCTTAACAGCGTCAGATAACTTGATGGAAATCGATTTACCCCTTTGGCAGAAAATGCTTTCCGTGGAAGTGCAGGAGAAATTTCCTGAAGATTACCAATGTTGGCATGAGCGTCCCCAGGAATTTCGGATGAGCGTCCCGACGCCAGAGGGACTAAAAGAACACTTCCCAGTCTTAGCCATCTACGAGCAAGCGCGGCAATTCTGGCAGGAAACTTTATCCCGCCATGCGGGAGAGACGATTCTCATTGTGGGGCATAACGGCATCAACCGGGCTTTGCTCAGTACGGCAATTGGAATATCGCCACAGCGCTACCATTCGATTCAACAGTCGAATTGCGGCATCAGCGTGCTAAATTTTGCCGCTGGTTGGGGCAAACCGGCGCAATTAGAGTCGATGAATCTCACTGCCCATGTGGGAGAAGTGCTGCCAAAGCCGCGTCCGGGTCATCGCGGACTCCGTTTGTTGCTGGTACGCCACGGGGAAACCGACTGGAATCGCCAGAAACGCTTTCAAGGGCAAATTGATGTGCCCCTCAACGATAACGGTCGAGAACAAGCCCGGAAGGCGGCGGAGTTTCTCAAAGATGTGCCGATTGACTTTGCCGTAACTAGCCCGATGCTGCGTCCCAAGGAAACAGCCGAGATTATTCTGAAATATCACCCCAACGTCCAGATTGAACTACAGGCACCTTTGGCAGAAATTGGTCACGGGCTGTGGGAAGGGAAATTTGAAGAAGAAATCGAGCTGTCGTATCCGGGGATGCTGCAACAGTGGCGAGAGTTTCCGCAGACAGTGCAGATGCCAGAAGGAGAAAACTTGCAACAAGTTTGGGATAGAGCGATCGCAGCTTGGCAAGACATGGTCGCGTCTTACTCTGGAGATCGACCGAAAACAGGTTTGGTGGTCGCTCACGACGCCACGAACAAAGTCTTACTCTGCTACCTTTTGGGTTTAAATCCAGAAAATTTCTGGAGCATTAAGCAGGGGAACGGGGCAGTGACGGTTATCGACTATCTTCAAGGGCCAGAAAGTACGCCGGTGCTGCAAGCGATGAATGTCACAACTCACTTAGGTGGGGGCGTTCTCGATCAAACGGCTGCCGGTGCATTGTAGAGTGATGAGTTATGAATTTTGAGTTTTGAATGAAGAAGCTTTTTATCTCAAAACTCAAAACTCAAAACTCGAAACGATTATGAATGAACTGCTCCAACAAGTACGGGTCATCGACCCAGTTTCTGGAACCGACCAGATTGCCGATATTCTGATTGCTGACGGTTATATCCAAGCAGTCGAAACTGAAATTTCTGACTTGTCCGCTGACACAACCGTGCGGGATTGTCGTGGATTCGTCGTAGGGCCAGGGTTAGTAGATTTATACAGCCACTCTGGTGAGCCTGGGTTTGAAGAGCGGGAATCCTTAGCCTCGCTCGTTGATGCGGCATCTGCCGGGGGCTTTACCCGGCTGGCAATCTTGCCAGATACCCTACCCGTTCTCGACAATCTAGGGGGTTTAGCCTACCTTCAACAAGCCAAAATCCAACATCCAAAATCCAAAATTGAATTTTGGGGGGCGCTGACGCTCGGTATCCAAGGGCAGCAGATGACATCTCTGGCTGAACTGGCGGCGGCTGGGGTGGTAGGCTTTGCAGACGGTCAGCCAGTGCAGAATCTAGCGCTGCTGCGACGCCTGTTGGAATATCTCCAGCCGTTAGGAAAACCTGTGGCGTTGTGGCCTTGCGATCGCGCTTTGAGCGGCAATGGGGTAATGAGAGAAGGCTCGGCGTCGATTCGCTTTGGGTTGCCAGGAAACCCAGCGATCGCAGAAACATCGGCGCTGGCTGCTTTGCTGGAAGTGGTGGAAGCTACTCGCACCCCTGTCCATATCATGCGCGTTTCCACTGCTCGCAGCGTTGAGCTAATTGCGAATGCCAAGGCGCGGAATTTACCAATCGCCGCGAGTACTACCTGGATGCATTTATTGCACAATACGGAGGCGGTAAGCAGTTACGACTCGAACTTGCGACTAGAACCCCCTCTCGGCAATTCTTCAGACCAAGCGGCGCTGATTCAGGGGATACAGAGTGGGGTGTTAGACGCGATCGCGATTGACCATACTCCCTACACCTACGAAGAGAAAACGGTCGCCTTTTCCGAAGCACCCGCGGGCGCAATTGGTCTAGAGTTGGCTTTATCGCTTCTGTGGCACACCTTTGTTGCGACTGGCGACTGGTCAGCTTTAGAACTGTGGCGGGTTTTAAGTACCCATCCGGCGGAGTGTTTGCAGCAAAAACCGCCAGCGATCGCGCCCGGTCAACCGGCTGAACTGGTCTTATTTGATCCCCAGTTAAGCTGGACAGCGGACAGACAAACCCTAAAATCCCGCTCAGAGAATACCCCTTGGCTAGGGCGATCGCTGACGGGTCGGGTTTTACAAACTTGGGTAATGGGTAATTAGTCAGTCAAACCGAAGAAATATCTAACTGTAGGGGCAGGTTGAACCAGGGGTTTAGTGACGCACAAATATCTTGGTGAAACTCGCCCCTACTCCCTACTATTCCTTGGTATAAGCTGGAGCGCTATCCACTTCTCCGGCACGTTGCAGGGGCCAAAAGCGCACCACAGCACGACCAATAATTTTTTCGCGGGGGACAAAACCCCAATAGTGGCTGTCGTAACTGTTGTTGCGATTATCACCCAGTACCAGGTAGGAGTTTTCTGGTACCGTCACCGGCCCATAGGTATACTGTGGCTGTTCTTCAATATATTTTTCTGACAGGGGTTTCCCGTTGACATACACCCGTCCCCCTTTCACCTCTATCTTTTCCCCAGGTAAACCAATCACGCGCTTAATAAAAGCATCGTGAAAGTTTTGCTTTTCTAGCGCTTCGGTCGGCGCAAACACCACAATATCGCCCCGCTGCGGAGATCGGAAGTTGTAACTAACCTTGTCTATAATCAGACGGTCATTGATTTGTAGTGTAGGCAGCATTGAACCCGAAGGAATGTAGCGTGCTTCCGCCACAAAAGAGCGAATTCCAAAGGCCAGAATGGCACTCAAGCCAATCGTTTTTATTCCCTCTATGAAAGGATTTTCGGCTTTTGGTTGGGGGTTGAGGTCAGGTTGTTGATTCTGCACGTCAGTCATAAACGGTTAATCACTCAAGCAAATGAATGAAATTGATTCCCTAGGTAATTATTTATTTTAAGGAAGACGGATGATTAGCTATACATATTGTGTACAAATTTTGTCTAAATATATCCGGCTAATATTACAGATATTTAGCTTCTGTCGTTTACCCGGTTGCTGGATGGTCAGTTTAGAAAAGTGCCATCTTACGACAAAGCGCGATCGCACCATACAATTGTCGCTCACACTTAACTACTGCATCAACAACTGATTACCATGTTTTCTGTCCCCTCTCTGTTGATTCGCAATGCTCGAATTCTCCCGCCTACGGGTGAATTTTTGGTTGGGGAGGTGCAAACCTTGGGTCGGGAAATTGTCCGGGTTGCACTAAAATCCTAGCATCTGGAAATCCTAGCATCTGATAGTCTACTAGTGGATAAAGAGATAGACGTTCAAGGTCTGACTTTGTTGCCGGGAGTCATCGATCCGCAGGTACACTTCCGAGAACCGGGACTCGAACACAAAAAAATTTGTTCGCGGCGAGTTGTGCTTGTGCTAAAGGCGGGGTAACGTCATTTCTGGAAATGCCCAATACTCGCCCTCTGACAACTACCCAGGCGGCTCTCGATGATAAGTTGCGACGAGGTGCCCAGAAGTGCTTAGTGCTTAGTTAATTATGGCTTTTTTATTGGGGCAACCGGAGAAAATCTGCCGGATCTTCTAGAGGCGCATCCACCTGTGGAATCAAAATTTTTATGGGGTCGATGCACGGTCAATTACTGGTGGATCGAGATACGGTATTGGAGTCTATTTTTGCAAAAGGAAATCGCTTAATTGCCGTTCACGCAGAAGACCAAGCTCGGATAAACCAGCGACGACAAGAATTTGCTGGAATTCACGATCCAGCCATTCACTCTCAAATTCAGGATAATCAAGCCGCTCTTTGAGCTACCGAATTGGCGCTCTATTTATCTAAAAAGTATCAGCGACGCTTGCATATTTTACATCTGTCCACAGCCCAAGAAGCCGATTTATTACGTCAAGATAAACCGAGCTGAGTGAAAGCAGAAGTGACGCCGCAACACTTGCTGCTGAACACCAGTGCTTATGAGAAAATTGGCACTCTGGCGCAGATGAATCCGCCATTGCGATCGCCCCACGACAACGAAGTTCTTTGGCAAGCGCTACTCGATGCTGACTTCAGCCATGCAGGGACGCTGTAGTGTTTCCCAAGTTGCCAACTGGATGTCTGCGGCTGTCGCTAAGGCGTATCAGATTCCCAAAAAAGGTGCGATCGCTCCCGGTTATGATGCCGATTTAGTTCTGGTAGATTTGGACAATTATCGTCCAGTATTGCGCGAAGAATTGCTAACCAAATGCGGCTGGAGTCCCTTTGAAGGCTGGATTTTGACGGGATAGCCTATTCATTCACCATTGCTGGCGGTCAGGTTGTTTATGAGCGCGGGAAGCTAAATCTAGAAGTGCGGGGCGAAGCCTTGACATTTAACGAATAATTAAACGCTCTCGGTACGCCAAGGTAAGCGCAAAGGTACGCAAAGGAAAGACGCGATAAATCAGTGTCTAAACGAGAGCGAACCTTTGTGTTTAAAATTTTATTGACTTAAAATCAAACCCATCCGCTGGAATTAGGTTGGCTTGGCGACCATTATTCGCACAGTAGGTTAGATGGACGCTTAAAAAGCTGGGCGGCTGATATGGCAACCGTTCTGCCCACTCTATCGCCACAATTCCCAGGGGCACCTCGAATCCTTCCCAGTAGGTTTCTAAATTCAACGCTTCGACTTCTTCTGGCTGCAAGCGGTATAAATCCAGGTGATACAGGGGGAGGCGTCCTTGTGCGTACTCGTTAATCAGAGTGAAGGTGGGACTCACAATCGCCTCGGTAATGCCCAAACCCTCGCCAATGCCTTGCACCAGCGTGGTTTTGCCAGCGCCCAAGTCGCCTTCTAATAAAAGTACACTACCGGCGGAGAGGGATTGACCGAGTGCAATCCCAAGCGATCGCGTCGCCGCCGCATCGGCAAGAGAAATGACAATTGACTCCAAATTACTCAAAACTCAAAATTTAAAACGCTTAAAAGTACACTACCAGCGGGGAGGGATTGACTGAGAGCAATCCTAAGCGATCGCGTCGCCCCGGCATCGGCAAGAGAAATGACAATTGACTCCAAATTACTCAAAACTCAAAACTCAAAACTCTACTGCCTGGGCGCGACTATACCACCTCAGCAACACCCGTGCCAGCCGCTCAGGATTGTGGCGTACATAACCCGTCTCTGGGTCTTCATCCATTACGTTGGTTAAAACGATGCGACGCCCCAGCAGCCCGATGGCTTCTCGATCTAGAAAAACCGGATGGGAGCTGTCTTGAGCATAGCGAATCAGGGCATTCGCACTGGGAACTTTCCGCTGCACCAAGACGGCGTTAAATAGCGGTCGTCCGCAGGCGGCGTCAATGGCGCGAATGTGGTCTGCAACCGTGTAACCTTGGGTTTCTCCCGGTTGGGTCATGATGTTACAGACGTAGATGCGGGGAACCTGCTTTTGGGCGATCGCTTCGGCAATCTCTGGCACCAATAAATTGGGAATCACGCTTGTATAAAGGCTTCCAGGGCCGATGATAATGTAATCGGCTTCCTCAATTGCCTGTAAAGCTTTAGGCAAAGCGGGGGGGTTGCTAGGAATGCAACCAATTTTCTTAATCTGACCATTGGCTTCTGTAATGCTCGATTCCCCCTCAATGGTGCGTCCATCCTCTAACTCAGCCCAGAGACGAACATCGCACAACGTTGCCGGTAGCACCCGCCCTCGCACAGCTAAAACTTGAGAACTGGCAGCGATCGCTTGCTCCAAATCTCCGGTAATATCGCTCATTGCCGTCAGGAATAGGTTGCCAAAACTATGACCGTTCAGACCATCCCCAGCCTTAAAGCGATATTGAAACAATTCGGTCAATAACTTTTCTTGGTCTGCCAATGCCGCGATACAGTTGCGAATGTCTCCCGGCGGTAGGACGCCAATTTCTCGCCGCAGACGACCAGAGGAGCCGCCATCATCTGCAACCGTTACAATCGCCGTAATGTGGGCGCTGTATTCCTTCAATCCTCTGAGCAAAGTAGAAAGCCCAGTGCCACCGCCGATTGCCACGATTTTTGGTCCCCGGTTGAGTTTGCGATGCGCCAACAGCACATCAATCAGTTCTTCATCCTGGGAAGGCTTCAGTACCTCGGTAATCGCTCCCATCGAGCGGGTTTGTCCTAAAAAAATAAAAAATAAACCCAAGCCAATCGCGATTGGACCGGAAACATAATTGGGAATAATCGTGGTAATCGCTTCCAGAATGTTCCCAATGAACTGAATCAATAAGAAAATTGGGGTCAGTTTCACCCAAATCGCCAAACCTAGGCTGGTTAGCAGCACGCCTCCCACACTGATCAGCAACCAGCGTTTTACTAATAATCCGGGCGCTAACCACTTAAACCAGCTATTGACTCGTTGGGGCGTCCTAGGCTTAAAACTCCAGACCATATGCGAATCTTGTTTGAGCGTGCGTAAGGCTTGTTTGAAAATAACGTTTGACATTGCGGATTCCTAGGGGACACAAAGGCAAGACTCGACTTTAACGTTGCTTGGCGAATCCACTCAAGTAGGCGCGATTGATGAATCGTCTCTACGGATTGATTGGACTGGCACGGGGAAGGCAGAAGTTGCTACCCACTGAGCAACACTAAGGCTGTGCCCATCAGAATACATTTTCACTAAGCCACTCAGATGTGACATACGAAACTAAGAAACAGAAGAGGGGATTTTTCAACTCAGCTTATGATAGGTTGCGATGGTTTGCTGCTTGGATCAGGAATCAAGATGTTACGACTCAGTGATTAGACCCGCTTGTTGCTTCTAAGCGTTCAATTAACCGATTGCAGTTCCCCTTGAGTGAATCCCCAAAGCTAGGCTAGATGGAAAAGCGTATTTTAGGATTAGACCCCGGACTTGCCAGATTAGGATTTGGGACAATTGTCTGCCAAAAGGTAGATTATGCCGCAGCGGCAGGTGGAGATCGCGCGAAGCGCCAAATAGAAACTGCGTCTGAGGTGGTAAGTTTACTAGATTTTGGCGTGATTCAGACCTCGGCAAAGACGGAGATGGGGGAGCGACTCCGCACGATTTACGACGATTTGCACACGCTGATGGAGCAGTGTCAACCCCATCTGGTGGCAATCGAGAAATTGTTTTTTTATCGGATGGGAAACACGATTGTGGTGGCTCAAGCACGGGGGGTGCTGATGTTGGTGTTGGCACAGCACGGGGTTCCGTTTGTTGAGTTTACGCCTGCCCAAATTAAACAAGCGCTGACTGGCATGGGAAATGCGGATAAGTCCGAAGTGCAGCAAGCCGTGGCGCGGGAGTTAAATTTGGGCTACATTCCCAAGCCGGATGATGCCGCCGATGCCCTTGCTGTAGCGTTAACGGCGTGGTTTCAGGAGTAAAGGCGATCGCTTTCTAGAGACTGAGTGCGGTGAAGCCCAAAGAGCGATCGCTCTTACTCTTGACATTTCTGCCTTCTTTCCGATGATTTGGATTAATCTTTACTTGTATGCTATTTGACGAGGAGACTTCTAAAAGATTAACGATTCTGATGTTCGGTAGCGTCAAAGCTGAATAAAGATGCTGGGCAACTGAAGCCGAGCCATCTTCAAAAACTTGGTTCTACCGTCAATCGGTTTTTCTTTGCTGAAGTCTCTAACAAAAACTTTTTGGTGAGATGAGGAGTTGACCGTATGAAAAAGATGAGTCGCTGGGGCAAGCCTATCGCTCTCTTTAGTTTAGGCTTGAGCGTCGTGGGAACTCTGAATTTTCCCACTCCTGCCATTAGCACAACCACAACTGCTAACACGATTGCACAATCAGAACAGAACTCAGTTCAACCTGGGGGCAGCTTTGAAATAGCGCAAAGTCTGGTAGGACAATGCCGCGCTACGAAAGCGCGGATTTTTGTCTATACGCAGCGATCGCTCTCCAGCCAAACGATTAGAACGCTCGCTGCTGGCGAACAAGTTACCCTTGCAGACAATGGCAGCGCTGGTTTTATCGCCATCAGTGCCCCTGTAACTGGGTATGTCCAAGCAAGAGACCTCACAACCTGCTCTGGAGTTAACCCTACCCCTAGACCGACTCCTAGCCCTACCCCAACTCCAAACCCAACTCCCAGCCCGAATCCCACCCCGACGCCCACAACCAGCCTGTGCCGCGTCATTACCTACAAGGGCGCTGAAGGGATGGCTGTCCGTACTGCACCCGGAAAAAACGGTACTAGAGTTGGCGGAGTTAAGTTGGGAGATAGAGTCACCCTCAGAACCAGTCCTCCACCGTTCACCTTCGACGCCGAACGCCGTGCTTGGGTTCAGATTACAGCCCCTGTTGCCGGATGGATTTCTTACGGGTTTCCCAGTTCAAACTCGACCAATCTCGGCACTTGTCGCTAGGCTTCATCGTCTATTAAGCTAAAGCCATAAAAGCAAAATCACCCCATTTGAATTGCCAAAATTCGGAAATGGGGTGATTTTCTATTAAGCGTGAATTCAATTTTACGATTCAGTTTTAATGAGGGAATCAACCTCGATTAATTGAGCATTAAACAATTAGCTATTGGCTCACAGGGAAGTCTGATAGTAATTTTAGGGATTCAGACAAAATTTATACTACTCTACTTGCCGAACTGACATCCGGTGCAGCGGCAGAGTCAGGACAGAAGTAAAGGTCAACAAGTAAGAAAAAGCAGCCGTTAACTTCAAACTCATCAACAAAATCTCCCACTCAGGGTGGCTAAACTTCAGGATACCTACAACAACGCAGTAAACTATCCAGTAAGTAAAGCTCATTGTCAATAGCATTTCCTCCGTTTCTTCAAGCTCATCCACCTGAGTTTGTTTGTCAACGGATAGTAAGAAAAGTCCAGCAATACTACCCACAAAAGAAACAAAAAGTAAATATTCGTGCCAGTTCAGATTTGGCATTAGCCTATCCCCTTTATCCCCAAATTATGAATTGGGGATCAGTCTAAAGGATAATTTTCCTGGGATAAAGCAATAGTTACAAACTGCAATCTAAAGCCCTTGAAAGTTTAAAGTTTTGTAAAAAGTATCGGTCAAGGGCATTCTTTTCTGAACCAGCAGAAGGCGACTTAACACCCCTCTGGCTGGGTTTCACAGGCACCGATACTCACCCAACTGCTAGAACCATCTGCCCAATGTTCCTTTTTCCAGATGGGGGCATTGTGCTTTAGGGTATCAATTGCATATTGGCAGGCTTCAAAAGCTTCTGAGCGGTGAGGACACCCAACCGCAACCAACACGCTGATTTCGCCAATCTGCAAGCGTCCGATGCGATGGTGAATCACTACTCGATTGACATCCTGCCAGGTTTGGCGGATATTGGCAGCAATTTGACTAAATATGTGCAAAGCCATCGGTTCGTAGGCTTGATACTCCAAAGCAACCACCGGCTTCCCATCAGTTTGATTGCGTACCATTCCACTCATGACTACCACGGCTCCGTTGGCAGGATCGTCCGCTAGTGAGTAGACTTCCTCCATTGATAAGGGAGCGAAGCTAATCGTAAAACTATCTTTCGCGGAGGGTTGATTGGGAAGGTTTAGGAGAGTGGTGACGCCATTCATCACGTTGAAATCCTGAGAAAGGAACTGGATCTATTTTGATCGATCCAGCACCCGCATTACCCTAAGCGATCGCTCCTTGCACTTGTTGTTCCAGATTGTGTTGTTCCAGATTGTGTCGATCTACCCCAAGATTTTGCAGAACCCTGGCTGCTAAACCTTGCCACCGCCCATCAGATATAAGAGCGCCATACGGACAGCCACGCCGCTAGTCACTTGCTGAGAGATTAAGCTGAACTGGGGGTCGTCCATCAAGTCAGAGCTAATTTCTACGCCTCGGTTGACGGGTCCTGGATGCAGTACCTTAACGTCAGCTTTGCAGAGTTTCAGGCGATCGCGTGTTATCCCATACCGCTGATGGTACTCTCGCAAACTGGGCAGCAAATGCTGCGTCATCCGTTCCTTTTGCAGCCGCAACGTCATCACAAAATCAGCATCTTGTAAAGCGGGTTCCAAATCCCAGTGGAGAAAAAGCTTGCGGTTGGGAATGGGGGATTGGTCGTGGGTGCTTGGTAACGGGCGATCGGCTCCCTGGCTCCCCTCCTCAGTGCCATAGGCGGCAAACAACTGAGGGAGAAGCGTGGGGGGTCCTGCTAAGTGAACCTCCGCACCCGTTGCCGTTAAACTCCAGATATTCGACCGGGCAACCCGCGAGTGGAGAATGTCGCCGACAATGGCAATTTTTTTATCTTTGAGCAGTTCAAGTCGCGGGTGATCTGGGTCTAACAGGGTACAGATGGTGAAAAGATCCAGCAATGCTTGGGATGGGTGTTCGTGCTGACCATCCCCGGCATTGAGGACGCCCACCTTTGAACCTAAGCGATCCATCTCGGCAGCGATCGCTTGCGGCACCCCCGCCTCCCGATGACGAACCACCATCATGTCCGCACCCATCGCTAAATAGGTTTTCGCCGTATCTAAAATGGTCTCTCCTTTCGTTAGAGAAGACGTTGCCGCGGCAAAGTTCAGCGTATCGGCAGAGAGACGCTTTGCTGCTAGTTCAAAACTGCTGCGGGTGCGGGTAGAGGATTCAAAAAATAGATTGGCTACCACCTGACCTTGTAACGTAGGCACTTTCTTCGTGCGTCGCGACAGTACCTCTCGGAAACTGGCGGCAGTTTGCAACACAGTATCGTATTCAATTGGGGTGAAATCAGCTAAGGAAAGAACGTGGTGACGAGTCCAGGTAGTGGTAGCCATTAGGTGTGGTCAGTAGCAACGAACAACGAACAGAAGACAACTGACTGCTCATCTAGATACTACATTCAAAGCCGCTGAGATTAGCGTCAGGAAAGTCAAGAACCCCAATGCATCTAGCGTCGTAGTCAGCAGCGGACCGCTAATGAGTGCTGGATCTAAGTTCAACCGTTTAATACCCATTGGCAGCAAAGTCCCTAGGGTGGCAGCCATCAAGACATTGATAGCCATCACCAGTCCTGCAACCAACCCCACCCATCGCTCATTGACAGGAGACCAAATCAAAGAAAGGGCACCCAAGGCAAAACCCAGTGACAAGGCTGTACCCAAGCCAGCGAGAATTTCCTTACGGAGAAGTTTCAGCGTATCCTGTGGTGTTATTTCACCTACACCTAGTCCGCGTACAGTCACCGATAAGACCTGAAAGCCGACATTGCCACTACTATTGGCTAAAATTGGCATGATGATTGCCAAAACGGGCACTGATGAAATCGTTCCCTGAAAAGGCGCGATCGCATTGGCGGCTCCGACATAGAGAATAATATTCCCTAACAGCCAAGGCAGACGCTTACGAAGCGTCACCAAAGGAGGCGACAAGGCGGCTTCATCACCGCCACTGACTCCCGCCAGTTTCTGAATGTCTTGTGTGGCTTCCTCTTCTAGAATGTCTACCACGTCATCAATGGTGACAATCCCCACTAACCTATCTTCGCGGTCAACGACTGGCACGGCGATCAAGTCATAGCGCTTCATTAGTTGCGCGACTTCTTCTTGGGGCGTTTCTGTGTAAGTTTTGACAACGCGATCGCTCGCAATATCCCCAATCAGGGCATTGGGAAGCGAAAACAACAGTTGCCGCAACGATACAACCCGAACGAGCTTGCGGTTGTCGTCGGTGACGTAGGCGTAGTAAATTGTTTCCTTATCTTCGTCACTGACACGGATTTTGCTCAAGGCTTCTCCGACCGTTAAGCCTTCGCGCAGCCGTACATATTCCGTCGTCATTACCCGACCCGCCGTGCCTTCGGGATAGCCCAAAATCCTGGCAGTTGCCTGCCGTTCTTCAAGGCTGAGTTGCTGCAACAGCCGCTTCACAATGCCTGCGGGTAGCTCGTCAAACAGTTCTGCCCGGTCATCCGGTCGCATTGCCTCTACAATCTGACACACCTGGTTATCGTGCAGCGAACCAATTAGTTCTTCTTGCACTTCCGGAGGCAGATATTCAAAGACATCAATGGCTTGAGCTTTATTAAGCAAGCGAAACGCGATCGCTCGCTTGGATGGGGGCAGTTCGACAATGTAATCCCCTACATCAACCGCCGGTAAGCGATTTAGCTCAGACTTAAGCTGATTTAAGTCAGCAATATCCGACAGTGCAACACGTCCTTCCTGAGTGAGCATAGAAACCTCCTAGTCTCCCCCCGCGCTGGGAGAGACTGACCCGCCCAGGCGCTAGAGGAGCTTACTACTGTCACCTAATGGACTTCGGTCCATAAATTCCGCAGAAATCTACACTGATATTGCTCAGCAGTATCAGTAAAACTATGCTATCCCCTCAAGGTGCCATTTACCATTGGGGGCTATCAAAAAACCTATCTAAAGACAGATTTCAAAAGCGATGAGGCGTACAAAAAATTATTGGGTTCCTCTATTAACTGGAGCGATTGTCGCCAGTCTGAGTAGTTGCGCTTCTTTACCGACAAACAGCGAAAGAGACAAAGCTGGCTTACCTCCCGCTCATGCTATTGAAGCCAGCAAAACTACGACGAAAGCGTCAGATGCCAGCCAATTGTTGACGGGTGCGATTAGCCAAGCAACAACAACCGCTCCCTCAAAAAACAATGTCACCGTCACCATCTATCAACCCGATACTCAGTGTGAAGCGCTAGTACCGGAAAAAGTAGACGTTTCAGCGGTTGAAAGCGTCCAAGCAGCGGTAGGCAAAGTTCTGGAGGAGCGGGACACCGCCGACTTTAATTTAGCTGGGTATCGTGTCATCGTAAATCCCAGCAATCGAGTTGCTACGGTTGATTTGCGAATTGCACCCGGTTCCCAGCGGAAATTTGTCTCCCTTTCGAGCTGCGAACAATTTGCTTTGTTCGGTAGCCTCAGAAAAACCCTCACTGCGAATTCTCAATGGAAGATCAAAGATGTCCGCTTCACAGAGCAGGGCGAAGACATCTCCCTTTAAAGTTTCGATTAAAGTTTGGAGACAGCAGCACAACCGCGTAGATACCACCGCCACGGCAAATCGATTCCCTGTGATAAACCAATCCGAGTTGTTTGGACAAGTTCCGGCATAAATTGTGACTGACGATGCTCTAGCCACAGGGGTTGACCGGGTTGTAAAACTTGTGCATTTAATATGCTGTCAATTTGTAAGGCGCGGCAGAGTTTACCTGGCCCAGCGGCGATTCGATGGGGTTTCGAGCGATCGCTCTCTTTGATCCAGGGCGGTATAGACTCTAGTTGCAAAGCCCGAATCAAAACAGCACTGGGAATGCTGTCCTGGTCTGTGACCACGTTCAGGCAGTAGTAAATTCCGTAAATTAAATAAACATAAGTTCTCCCGGCTGGCCCGAACATTACCCAGTTGCGCTCGGTTCGTCGCCGATAGGCATGGCAAGCCGGATCTTCAGGGCCATAGGCTTCCGTTTCCACGATTAGCCCTCGGATGATTTCTCCATCAGGCATCTGTCGCACCAACGTGCAGCCCACCAAATCAGGTGCAACTTCAGTGGATGGGCGATCTAGCCAACAAACTTCTACAATTTGGGTATTTTTAATCAGATTCATCGTTAAATATACTTAAGATATACCAAACCACCCCGTTCAACTCATAAAAACTCATGGATGTCAAGCTAGTTTTAGCAGCCTTAACACTTGTTTTTACCGTATCGTGCCTATTTTTTGGCACTAAAAATGGATTTTACGATTCAGACAACTATCACGGAAACGGTTCTGCTCATTAAGATCGCTGTTAGCCAGTCAATTTTGGATTTTAGAGTTTGCGGAGGTCGGAGTTTCTAAGCCTCCGATGATTTTGGATTGAATCTAAAATCCAAAATCTAAAATTGAAAATCGAATGATGAGTCAACCCCCCCCGGTATCCTCTCACGGCTATGACGAACTAGCCTATTTTCCCTATGGCGTCGGTCATGGCGACGAAGGCATCTGCTTGCTGGTACGGATGGGGCCACACCGCATTCTCCTAGACTGTGGTTTGGCGGACATTTCCTCGCTCAAAGGTGAGGGAATTCCTCCAGCAGATTTAGTGCTGTGCAGCCACGCCCATCCGGATCACGCTAGGGGATTGCTGGCGCTGCATGAAAGCTTCCCTCAGTTGCCAGTCTATGCAAGTGAATTGACAACCCAGCTGCTGCCACTGAATTGGCCTGAGATAGATCCGCAGAATCTCCCGCAATTGTGTCAGGCATTGCCGATGCGATCGCCTGTCGAATTCAAAGAGGGATTGAGTGCGGAATTATTCCCAGCCGGACATTTACCAGGCGCATCTGCAATCTTGCTGACCTACACGAGTCGCCACCGCTCTTACACCCTACTTTACACAGGTGACTTTTTCCTTTCAAACTCGCGGCTGGTGGAGGGGTTGCCGCTAGAAGCATTGCGAGGCTTAGAGCCAGATGTGCTAATTGTGGAAGGCAGTTACGGCACAGCGCGTCATCCCCACCGGCGGAACCAAGAAAATCAGCTGGCAGAGCGAATTAATCAAGAGATCGCTCAAGCGAATTCTGTGTTGATGCCCGTGCCCACTTTGGGACTGGGGCAAGAACTCTTGATGCTCTTGCGGAGTCACCACTTATTCACGGGTCGCAACCTCGATATCTGGGTAGATGGTAACGTGGCAGCTGGCTGCGATGCCTATTTGGATATTCTCACCAACCTCCCAGCCTCTGTGCAAAATTTTGCCCGTCATCAATCCCTATTTTGGGATGAACGGGTGCGTCCCAGAGTGCGTCGGTTGCTTCCAGAACAACGTCCCTCTGTCGGTCAGTCTCCATGCATTATCCTGACTGAGGAAAACCACGATCTTAGAGAATACTGTCAACCAGGCACCGGGCCGTGGGTGTTATTACTGCCCCAGCAACCCAGGTTCTCCCAAGAGCCTAGTTACTCATCGTTGACGATACAAAACTATTTGCTTGCCCAGCATTCTGATGGGCTGGGAACCACCCAACTGATTCACAATATCCGTCCTCAGCACGTAATTTTTGTTCATGCCTCTCCCACCTACCTGGCTGATTTGACCGGGTTGGAGGAGTTGCACAACCGTTACCACTTGCATTCTCCACCGGCTGGGACGCTGGTAGAACTCCCGATTGGCGAGACGTTTGTGCAACCGGCAGCACCCGAAACCAGTTACGAAGGGGAGCTGACGGAACTGGGAACGGTCGTTACCATCACCCTACCGGAGGCGATCGCTGCCGATCCCCGTTGGCAACACTTTGCTGATACTGGTTTAGTGGAAGCCCGATGGCAGGGTGAGGAACTGGTATTGCGCGGATTATCCCAACGAGAACTTTTAAGCCAAAGCAGCGACGCCAGAGTCCCCATGAATGTTGAGTGCTGCGGCAACTGCCTACACCAACGGGGGCAGCGCTGTTGGAATCAGGACTCGCCCCTGTATGGATTTAAGGTGACACCTGAAGGATACTGTCCAGTTTTTGAACCGGCGCATCCGCCTCCAACCCCTTCAGATGACGACCTAGAAAGCCTCGAAGATTGAAAAAGATAAGAAATCAAATCAAAAATTAAAAATGAAGCATCCCCCATTTCTAATTTTTGATTTTGCATTTTTAATTCCTCAGTCTGGATTCGAGTCGGGGAAACGCGGACGAATTTGTTCGGCTTCCGGACAATCGTCAGAGACAAGTGGTTCAGCATTGCCTCTGGGCACTGAAGCCAGCTTTTGTGTCACAGCACCAATGCTTTCGAGGCGAACCATTTCTTCCCAAGAACAAGCTTCATCTTCTTCTTCGGTTTCATAGCGGAGCGTGACTAAATCTCCTTCAATGTCAACGATGCGAGCGCGTTCGATCCAGCGTTGTTGGTCCCGCAAGAAAATACAGACCTCACGACCATCGCAACAGAGTTGATAAATCTTGCGGTGTAGCATGGGTTGCTTCTCCTGAGCAGATAAGTTGTGCAATTCTTCATGGAGCCTGCATACCTTTTTTTAGGTATCCAGCCTCTCTCAAACGTAATCGGGGTTGAATCCTGCCATTCTCCCAGGCTCCTGTCCTTATCTTTACCTATTTTTCCCAAAAGCCTGGAATGTGGGATTTGGGTTGGGTTTCTTAGGGGCGCAAGGCTTTGCATCCCTAAAGCCTGGGAATGCCGATTTTGGATAGGCAAGGAAGCCTCTTGGTCAGCCCCATGCCAATTTTTGGAAAGATGTGGAAATCGAGGGTAGGGACAAGGGTTCAAAGTGAGCGTTCTAGATGATATTGCCGATTTAATTTCAAAGTTTAGCTTGAATCCTGCGGCATTTAAGATAGGGATTGTAGGATACTCCCTCTGGTAGAATGCGCGCACTCCAATCCTCATTCAGGGTTTTTACCACTAAGGGAAACTTGAATCAAGGCAGCTACGAGTATCAATGAGTCTTTTGAGATGAGTAATGGGAAGGCAACTGGTGACAAAAAGCCTTGACTGGCAACCAGTCCAACCTTGTAGCAGTCAATTCAGTCATCCTAACTCTCGCTTTGTTTAGGAAGCGCACCTAGCTGAGATTGGTAGTTCTTATTAATCATTCTAATAATTCTTGGCCCAGGTCGGCAGCGAATAAATAAAAATTCTACTGATATCAAAGTTTTTCTATCGTTTTGGCAGCCGTGCCGCGATCACGATGCCTTGTAGTTATCAAAGAACGGTTTCAGGGCTTGTATCCGAGGCGATATCAGCGCTACGCTCTGCCGTGCTTCTCTTTGAATCTTACCGGCATTCAATGCCTGGTGTAAGGTGTCAAGAGCTTCTAAATCCGCCGATTGGTAGCCTTTCATCACTAACACTTGGCGAATCAGACCTTCAGAAGCGACGCTGAGGCAACCTGTTTGGAAAGCTGACTTTACAAGTGTGCGAATCATGGCGACCTGTTTATCCTTGATTTGCTGAGATATCTATCTTTGAGTATGAAATACTTTCCAAGATTAGGAATTGATGGTAATCCGCCATTTTTTGTGATTTTAGACCGTATTTTTAGGTGATCGAGGTCACAAATGGCAAAACCAAGCGGATGCTTGACAAAAGAAGAGTTTACTGCGGTTGCTTCTCTACTGAGCAAGCTGTCGATTTAATCCTATAGATAGATTGACCGTATAAAACAGCTTAGTGCAGCGACTGTTAAGGATGTGTAAAGTAGATATGGGAATTTCAAGAAATGTTTGTTAAAGTTTGAGACAATCAGCAAATCCTCCATAGAAACGGAAAAAGACGGGTGTACGCGATCGCCACTAAGCAGCAGCTCTACAAAACCTACATCCTCTCAGACCAAGCCGCTCAGTCCCATCTAGAGGTCGTTCCAGAGCGAGGCGGTATCGTTACTAGCCTACGCATCCAAGGACAAGAAATCCTCTACCTAGATGCAGAGCGGTTTGCCAATCCAGACTTGAGCGTTAGAGGTGGGATTCCGATTCTGTTTCCCATCTGCGGCAACTTACCCGAAAGTCAATACACCTATCAAGGTCAGCCCTACACCCTCAAGCAACACGGCTTTGCCCGCGATATGCCTTGGGAAGTCACCGACCAAGTGACTCAAGACCTAGTGAGCCTTACCCTTGTCCTTAACAGCAACGACCAGACACGTGCCGTTTACCCGTTTGACTTTCAACTCGCCTTCACTTACCGTCTGTTGGGTAACACGTTAGAGATTCGGCAGCGCTACACCAATCACTCAGCCGAGCCGATGCCCTTCTCCACGGGTCTGCATCCTTACTTCTGGACACCCGAAAAAACCGGAATCAAGTTTGGAATTCCCGCCGCCGAATACCAAGATCAGCGCACCCGCCAAACCCATCCCTTCACGGGTGCCTTTGACTTTAACCAAGATGAAATTGATGTCGCCTTTAAGCAGTTGAGCGGTCAAGAAGCCACTGCCTCCGACGCCAGCCGACAGTTGCAGCTCACCCTTAGTTGGGACAACCCTTATTCCACCTTTGTCTTCTGGACGGTCAAAGGCAAAGACTTTTACTGCATGGAGCCTTGGAGTGCCCCTCGCAATGCTCTGAATACCGGAGAGCAGCTACTGCGTCTAGAACCGGGAGGCAGTTTGGAGACATCAGTTCGTTTGACCGTAACTTTTTTATAAAAAAGTTTTTTTTCAAAACCCCTTTCCTAATTCCAGTAATCTGTGTTACCGTTGTAAACGTTGTCTAAACAACTGAAGTTTTCGGGTCGCTAACTCAACGGTAGAGTACTCGGCTTTTAACCGAATAGTTCCGGGTTCGAATCCCGGGCGACCCATAAAAAAATACTCAAAAAAATACCTAAAGAAAATTAAGGCGAGAAGCGCTCTGGCAAACGATTAGTTTTCTCATTTCCTAGCTGGAACCAGGAGAATCTACGTTATTGAGAGTACAGCCTTCTAGAGAAAGCATTCCCAGACATAAATTGGAAACGAGAGCAAAACCAAAACCCTGTTAGAAAGCCTAATGCTCTTGCTAAACCTCCACCATCAGGCAATCTTATAAATGCAGTATTGGCTGCTTATCTCGGAATTATCAAGATAATTCCCTAGAGACTGGTAAACTATCTTAAGATTATTGTAATAATTTCGCTGTCCAGAACAAAGTAACTGACGACGAGTCAATAGGAGGACTATTTATGGCGCTCGTACCCATGCGGCTGATGTTGGATCACGCAGCTGAGAATGATTATGGAATCCCAGCTTATAACGTTAACAACATGGAGCAGATCCAGGCCATCATGCAGGCTGCTCATGAGGCAAATAGCCCCGTGATTCTGCAAGCTTCTCGTGGCGCTCGGAACTATGCAGGAGAATATTTCCTACGCCATCTGATTCTGGCGGCAGTTGAAACTTACCCTCATCTCCCAATTGCCATGCACCAGGATCATGGTAATGCCCCAAGCACTTGCTACTCTGCCATGCGCCACGGTTTCACCAGCGTCATGATGGATGGCTCGTTAGAGGCAGATGCTAAGACTCCAGCCAGCTTCGAGTACAACGTGGAAGTCACCCGCAAGGTGGTGGAAGTCGCTCACTCAATTGGCGTCAGCGTAGAAGGCGAACTGGGTTGCTTGGGTTCTCTAGAAACAGGCATGGGTGATAAGGAAGACGGTCACGGTGCCGAAGGAGTTCTCTCTCACGACCAGCTGTTGACCGACCCAGACGAAGCCGTTGCCTTCGTAGAACAAACCGGCGTGGATGCTTTGGCAGTTGCGATTGGCACCAGCCACGGCGCTTACAAGTTTACCCGCAAGCCGACTGGCGAAATTCTGGCTATCAGCCGGATTGAAGAAATTCACAGCCGTCTGCCGAACACCCACCTCGTGATGCACGGTTCCTCCTCTGTGCCCGAAGATTTACTTGCCCTGATTAACCAATACGGCGGTACAATCCCGGAAACCTACGGCGTACCCGTTGAAGAAATTCAAAAAGGCATTAAGAGCGGTGTCCGTAAGGTGAATATTGACACGGATAACCGTCTGGCGATTACCGCTGCGGTGCGCGAAGCCTTGGCTAGCAATACTAAGGAATTTGACCCCCGCCACTTCCTCAAGCCTTCCATCAAGTATATGCAGAAGGTTTGTAGCGATCGCTATCATCAGTTCGGTGCTGCTGGTCAAGGTACCAAGATTAAGCAGATGACTTTGGATGAGTTTGCTGCTAAGTATGCCAAAGGCGAGTTGAATGCTGTTACCAAGAAGACTGTAACTGTCTAAGAAAAGTTTAGGTTTTGGATAAATCTAGTATCTAAAATTTGAAATTTTTCTTGTCGGGTGGCTTCCAAGCCACCCGTTTTTTTGTGTGTAAGAAGAGTTTTTTGGCAAACTTTCAGGAACAGGGAATAGCTGCTTTGTATAAATGCATAGCGTTGCTTTTTAAGAGTTTGTCAATCTTATGGCTAACAATAAATTTAAGCCTTCTCCCGATTTAGGTAAGCCCGCCAGACGGGATGGTAGTGCCCCTAAAGTCACTGGCAATCCAAAGAGTACTCCTCCCAAGCGCAAGAATACTGGTAAGTAAGGTGCCCGATGCGGCTTGTTTGCCGTTCGGTAATACCAGCGGTTGGCGCAATGTCTAACAAGAGGGCTTCTTTTATACATTTCTGGATTTTAGATTTGGGATTTTTGATTAGAAAACCAAAGCTAAAACAAGATTGAAAGATTTAGAATCTTTCAATCTGAAAAATGGTATTAGTTTGCGCCATTGCCGGTCTATTTTTTTCCCAAAAGGCTCAGATAAAAACCCGATGTTGCAGGGAGGGCATTTGGCGGCGGATTTGTTCTAGGCGAGAGGGGTTAATTTCTGCGATCGCGACTCCCGGCGTATCTCCGGCATCCGCTAAAATAACGCCCCAAGGGTCAATAATCATCGCGTGTCCGTGAGTGTGACGCAGGGCGTAATGCTGCCCAGTCTGAGCCGGTGCTATCACATAGCAGGTGTTTTCGATAGCTCTGGCTTGTAGTAAGATTTGCCAGTGATCTTTGCCAGTGTAGGCGGTGAAGGCAGCGGGAACAAATAGAATGTCGGCTCCCATCTGCGCCAAGTGCCGATACAGTTCCGGGAATCGGACATCGTAGCACACCGAAAGTCCCAAGGAACCCAAATGCTTGGAGGGATAAACGGGTGGTAGGCGCATCCCAGCCATGACGGTGCTAGATTCTCGATAGGTATTGCCGTCGGGCAAATTGACATCAAATAAATGTACTTTTTGGTAGCAGGCGAGTTCTTCCCCTGAAGGATCGATGAGCAAAGCGGTGTTGTAGACTTTGTTGGTGTCAACGGGAACGGGAAACCCGCCACCCAAGATGGTGACTTGGAAGCGCTGAGCCATTGTTCGGAGGAATTTTTCGCTCTGGGTAGCGATCGCCTCCGATTGGGCTATCTTCTGCTTTTCTTCTCCTAAAAATGAGAAGTTTTCTGGCAAGCCTACTAACTCAGCACCCTGACGCACAGCAAGCTCGATGAGTTCTTCTGCCTGAACCAGATTTTTTTCCACATCTGGCAGGCTTGTCATTTGTATGGCGGCGGCGAGATAGGGCTTCATTATCACTCTCGTAATTTCATCTAAATCAGTCTAAATGCTGGTGAAGCTGAGAACATCAGAATATATATTATTCCTTTGTTGTGTGTCTAGGCATTGATGAAGGGTTGGTTCGAGCAATCCTGTGGATTATACCGAAGGTACTTATTTAGAGAGATATTTACTCAGCTAAGTAGGAATGCGGACACAAATCATCCGGATGCGCGTCTTCAGTGACAAAGATGCTGTTTTGAAATCATCGTGTGTTCTGGTAGCAATGGCAATGAGTCGGATTAATAAAATTGTGCAACAAGCTTTGGTAACGGGCTATCTAACGGTTGAAGCCGAAGAGCAGCTACGTCAGCTTTTAAAAACCAAGTATGACTTTGATGACTTTATGGCTTTCATTACCTTACAAAAAGAGGCGATGGAAGGTCGGGTTCGTCAAGAGTCTCGTGAATTGCTGCATTCTCGGCGTGTTTCTGCCTTAGTTTAAACGGGGGCGCTCACTTATTTTGCATTAGCACAGCGCCACGCGGACGCGCTATCGCAACACTTGCGCGTTTGTCACCGCAGCTTAAAGAAAGTATTCACTGGATCTAGGCACTTTAGGAAGAGGGAAAAACCGGGCGCTCGCTTTCTCAGATGAGGTTAAGCGATCGCTCTCTCACTGTATTGAGGTTTAAATTATAACAATGAATATTATTGGTTGACACTACGACAACTCTATGAATGAGTTGGAGTCCTCGGCTGGGACGAGGCATCTGACTCGTTTGAGATCAACCTTCGGAATGGCGAAACAGCAAGGCATCCACGTTACGGTTAGAGGAAATATTTTCTAAGGGTCAACTGTGGAGCTGGATATCTCTGTTCTGGTTAAAACTTTTGTAGCTGTGTTTGTCTTGGCAGATGCGTTGGGCAATGCACCGATCTTTTTAGTCCTGACGAAGGGCATGGAACCGGAGCAAAGAGACAATGTGGTGAATCGGGCAAGTATTGTAGCGACAGGGGTGCTGCTGATATTCGCTTTTGGGGGTAAAGCAGTTCTAAATTACTTAGAAATCAGTATGGGGTCTTTGCGGGTTGCTGGGGGACTGCTTTTACTCTTAGTTGCCCTACAAATGCTACGTGGAGAACTAGATACACCGATTGTCGAGCAGCAGCGCGATATCGCGATTACTCCGATGGCATTGCCTCTGTTAGCTGGGCCAGGAACGCTAACGACGGTGATGCTGTTGATGTCTGAATCTCCAAATGCTCATCTCAGCGTGGTGGTCGGGATTGTCTCTGCGATGCTGGTGACATGGTTGATTGTGCGTCTGGCAAACCGGATTGACCACTTGCTCGGTGCCGAAGGTGCAGTGATTATTACTCAACTTTTAGGCTTTCTGTTAGCAGCGCTGGCAATCGAAATCGGCAGTGCTGGAATTCGGGAACTGTTTCTAACTTAAGATGCGATCGCGTTTTTTACGAACCGCGAAGACGCAAAGAACGCGAAGGAAGAGGGGAAGAGAGGGCGATCGCGTTCGGTGAGATGAGATAGGCGATCGCATCGCTTTTCCACCATGAAAAATAAGGGTGATGATAACTTTACTCCAACCCTAGCCGTTGCTTTAAAGCTTCTGGCACATTCTCGGCTGTTTCCAAATTCTGAACATTCTCCCATTTTGTATATTTATCCCAAGAAATATCGTCGAGGTCTGCGCCGATGAGGTCTGCACGGCTGAGGTTTGTGCCGTTGAGGTCTGCTTCGTTGAGGTGTGCGTCGCCGAGGTTTGCACCGCTGAGGTTTGCACCGCTAAGGTATGCGCCGTTGAGGTATGCGCCGCTGAGGTCTGCGCCGCTGAGGTCTGCGCCGCTGAGGTCTGCGTCGATGAGGTCTGCGCCGTTGAGGTTTGCGCGGCTGAGGTTTGCACCGCTGAGGTCTGCGCCATTGAGGTTTGCGTCGCGGAGATATGCGCCGTTGAGGTTTGCGCGGCTGAGGAATTTACTAACTGTCCCTAAAAATCCTCCAATACCAATACATTGGCTGTAACCAATAATGCGAAGCAGTCGATATACATCAAAACCATCAGTATCTTTTTCGCCGCAAGGGTAGAAAGTAATTTTGTCTTTTAAGTCGTCTTTTAACTGAGCATAACGGTTCAGCTCTAGCAGCAAAATCATTACATTCAGTCCTGCATAAATATCCACCTGTCGCAGTCCCAGCCGCTCATTTTCTGGCGCTTGCTCCCTCATTTGCAACATCTTCTTCTGCGGCAGATTTTCTGGAGTGGCATCAAGAAATTCGCCATCGCACCAGCGCAGATAAAAATTCTCCAATCGTTTAAATAATTTTACGGGCTGAAACTCCGTACTGGCAGCTAATAAAGCCATCAAGTATTCCACAATTTCTGGTGTCAGTTCGCCGTAGCCAAATAAATCGTAGATATCTCGATCCATTTGATCGGTGGAGATATAAAACTCCTGCCGTTTAATTCCCGGTCGCGTCAAGTCTTCTATACTTTCTTTGAGTCGTTCCGCACACAAAAATTCCCCAAAACTTTTGTGGGCAAACTCCACATAACCGTCTTTGTCACCCGCCGCCGCCTGTAGATAAAAAGCCGCCAACGCATTTTTTAGCGCATCCTCGCCGTGTCTTTCTCTGGCTTGTTGAATCAACTCAATCGCGCTCTCATCGTCCTTCAACCGTGACTCGATTGTTTTTACTGCGGCACATTCCCCGCCCGACTGCACGACGCACAACCCCGCCTCTGCCAAAATGCGTCGCAGTCCTGCCGTTTCCTGTCCGGTTAGCTTTCGATTCAGCCATTCTTTACGTTGTTCCGTCAGTACCCACTCCAAAGA
Source organism: Trichocoleus sp. DQ-A2 (assembly GCF_039961915.1). NCBI lineage: Bacteria > Bacillati > Cyanobacteriota > Cyanophyceae > Leptolyngbyales > Trichocoleusaceae > Trichocoleus > Trichocoleus sp. DQ-A2. The sequence continues at coordinate 20,374 of NZ_JAMPKD010000007.1, read as the reverse complement.
TTGCTCGTAAATCAGAATTTTTGCCCCGACACCGCTGGCACCCTCAAACATCTCTACCGTCAACTTGCCATCCCGGTGCATCGCAGCCAATAGATAAAGCAATAGCGGCTCTTTTGCTAATTCCCGCACTCTATCTGGACAGCGTGCATCTTGCAAAAACTCCTGAAATGCTGAGCTTTTATTTTTACCAACTTGAGTTTCCCATTTAGTAAACCACTGCTGCTGGAGTTCGTCATCCATTGGCAGCAGCTCCACTCGTTCCAGGTTGGGAGGCATTCTTCCTTCAATACCTTGTAGTGCCAAAGGCCTGCCTGTAATCAGAACCCGATGTCCTTTTTCAGAATTTCGCTTGCAGCTACCTTGAAAATCCTCTACTTGCCAGAGAAAATCCTTTAATTCCTGGCTGGTTCCTCTCTCCATCACTAATTCATCAAATCCATCCAGCAGAAACAAAAATCGGGTATCTCTATCGGTTAACCAACCATCATCGGTTGCGGCGAAATTACAACCGACTGCTGCTTGCAAAGTTTTTTCAAAACTCTTTTCAAATGTCCTAATATCCCGCAACCGAATCAAAATTGGTGTCCAAACTGGATGCAAATGCTGCCACACCCAGTCGGCAAACATCCGACAAAAAACACTTTTTCCTCTTCCCGGCCCCCCTTGGATAAACATCACCTTGTCTTGTTTCTGGACATCTGCTAGCATTGCCTTTGCCCAGCTTTCGATCTCAATTGGTTCTGCATCCTGATCAATCTCTCCCTTCTTCGGATTCACTGGTTGTACCTTCAACGGCACGTAAATATCCTTGAAAGTGAAGATCTCACGAAATACTGGATCTAGGGGCTTAGTAGCAATTTGCTCTTCCAAATAAGTATTGAGACTGTAGTATTTGTCCGACTCTTGCCGCTTTCCAGATAAATACAATTCTGCCCGTTGTCTGACAGAATCCTCAGCATCTTCTAAGGCTTTTTTCAGGTGTTGATGAGTCTTCCAAGCTACCCAACTTGTTAAAATCTCAGCTTCCTGCTTATTTATTCCTCCTTGTTGCAGTTGGTTCGACAATACCTGATTTAAAACTTGGGCTAATTCCGATTCGTGGAAGCAGGTGAGAACATTTCTAGCGAGATGCTCATCTAATTGAAATTCTTCCAGTTTTGCGCTTTGCTGTTGGGCGATATTTGTGGGAGGCGTTGCACTTGCTGGCTGTAGATTGGCTGGTTGTAAATTGACTTGCTGTAATAAGTCATTACTTTGCACCAATTCATTAAAGCTTTCTAGATAAGCGAGGGGAGATGCGATCGCTACCCATTCTTCTAAGGATGGCTCTTGATTCGTCTTGTTCCGGTACAGCCTCATGCCTTGTATCGCTAGTTTCGCCCCAGATAGTCCGGCTACAACAATTCCAGCAGGGCTTGCAGTTGCAGAGAACAAACCTAAAGCCAGTGCGAATTCCAGCGCAAATTTAGTAATCTCTGTCCCAGTCTCAGCGACATCTCCGGGTTTCCCTAGTTCCCCGATATCAGTCTTTAAAAACTGCCAAATCTGTTTGAGGTTCGTCATGCGATCGCTACTCTCCGTGCTGATGAATCGAAGATAACTCAACGATTAAGCATCTGCCCTCAGTTGGATATCTCCCATATTTTCTGGAGAAAGAGCGATCGCTTACTTGACACAGTTCCAGGTAATCATGGATGATGAAAGATTGTCTGTCTATTCCTGCTCGGATCAGGTTGAGACATTCCAAAAGCTGGTTGGTCATTGGTCAAGAAGTCATGAGTCATGGGTCAATAGCAGCGAATCTAAAGACTGAATCTAAAGACGAAAGACAACTGACAATCACCTATTCAGCTACCTGTACGGCAACCCCTAGGACTATCCCATGAGTTACGCAATTATTGAAACTGGCGGCAAACAGCTAAGAGTCGAACCAGGTCGCTTTTACGACATCGAACTGCTTCCCTCGGAACCAGACACCCAAGTTACCATTGATAAGGTTTTGTTCGTTCAGAACGATGGCGATGTAACCATCGGTCAACCTTTCATCGAAGGGGCGACGGTAGAATGCACGGTGATGCGACACCGGCGCGGCAAGAAGGTCATCGTCTACAAGATGAAGCCCAAAAAGAAAACCCGCCGCAAGAAAGGACATCGCCAGGAAATCACCCAGCTGATGATTAACTCCATCAGCATCAATGGCTCAGTGGTGGCTTCCGAACAACAGGCTTCCCAAACCCCCGGCGCAGATGAGTCAGAAGAAGCTCAAGAAGCTGTGGCAACAGTGGTTGTTGATGAGACAGATACCGAGAGCGCTGCGACCGAGTAAACCGCTGAGACTACAGCAAAATAGTAAGTAGTAAGGACAAGTGAGGAAATTATGGCTCATAAGAAAGGTACGGGTAGTACTCGCAACGGTCGTGATTCTAATGCTCAACGTTTAGGCGTCAAGCGTTTCGGCGGTCAGACCGTCAGAGCAGGTAGTATTTTGGTGCGTCAGCGGGGAACTTCGTTTCATCCTGGCAATAATGTCGGTGTGGGCAGAGACTATACCTTGTTTGCCCTCATTGATGGCATCGTCACCTTTGAACGGAAGGACAGAAGCCGCAAGAAGGTAAGCGTTTACGCGGTGCCAGCGGCGGCGGAAGCATCCCCTGAGAATGCACCCGTAGCGGCTCAGGTATGAGTATCCAGACTTAGTAGTTGGATAGATTAAGAAAGGAGGGGCAATTTATAAATTGCCCCTCCTTTTATTCGGCATTTTTTTATCAGCGATCGCGCTGGTTGGTCAAAATAAACGTAATATGTGATTCTGAGTGCCAGCGAAAAATTTCATCTCAATATTTTGCTTGGCTCAATGTGACAAATTGTTACTTTTTTAGACCGCTTTAGTTACTAACAACTATTCACTACACTAACGCCATGTTTCCCATTCATCGCCCTCGCCGCCTTCGTACCTCAACCCAGCTGCGCCGGATGGTGCGTGAAACGGTTCTTGCCACGAGTGACTTAATCTACCCTCTGTTTGCTGTACCGGGAGAGGGCATTGCTAAGGAAGTGAAATCGATGCCAGGAGTCTACCAGCTGTCGGTAGACAAAATTGTGGAAGAGGCAAAAGAAGTCTATGACCTCGGCATTCCCGCAATCATTCTTTTTGGCATTCCCGCAGATAAGGATGTAGATGCTACGGGTGCGTGGCACGATTGCGGGATTGTCCAAAAAGCTTCCACAGCAGTGAAAGAAGCCGTGCCGGATTTAGTGGTCATTGCCGATACTTGCTTGTGCGAATATACCAGTCACGGTCACTGTGGTTATTTGGAAGTGGGCGATTTGACGGGACGGGTGTTGAATGACCCGACGCTGGAATTGCTCAAGAAAACAGCAGTGTCTCAAGCCAAGGCTGGCGCTGATATTATCGCTCCGTCTGGGATGATGGACGGTTTTGTGCAGGCGATTCGGGAAGGATTGGATGCAGCGGGATTTCAAGATACACCGATTCTTTCTTACGCTGCCAAATATGCTTCGGCTTATTATGGCCCTTTCCGCGATGCGGCTGATTCAACACCGCAGTTTGGCGATCGCAGAACTTACCAGATGGACCCCGGCAATGCCCGCGAAGCCCTCAAAGAAATCGAACTCGATATTGCAGAAGGGGCGGATATGCTGATGGTGAAACCGGCACTCGCCTATATGGACATCATTTGGCGGGTGAAAGAAGCCAGCAACGTGCCGGTAGCCGCCTATAATGTCTCCGGCGAATACGCGATGGTGAAAGCGGCTGCCCTCAATGGCTGGATTGACGAACAGCGAGTCGTGATGGAAACTTTAACCAGCTTCAAGCGGGCTGGAGCTGATTTGATTCTCACCTACCACGCCAAAGATGCCGCCCGTTGGTTGTAGGAAGTCAGGGTGAAGGATGAAAAAACAACAGATTCGCCTAGAACTAGGCATTTTCATCCTTCACATTTCATCCAGCATTCTTAGTTAGCTACTTATGTTCAAAAGGAATCCGTCTGGCGGTACAGATTTAGGGTTGGATATGAGTAAGCTAAACGGTAGATTTCGCTAAAAAAGCGGCAAATTACAGAAATTCGGTGCAATTGAACACCAATCCCCAGCGGGTTGATGAGTAGAATGAGCCAGTACGAGACTCTAAATTATTGATGACGATGGATTGCAGTCATATTCAATTTTGTGACCGTAAATCACAAATCGACTTTCAACAACTGCAAGAGCTGTTTCACTTAGCTGCCTTCTGGGCACAGAACCGGCAAATTGAAGATTTAAAAGTTGCGATCGCCAATAGCGAACCTGTGATTAGCGTCTGGGACGAAAACAAGCTGATTGGATTTGCCAGAGCGACTTCCGATGGCGTTTACCGTGCCACTATCTGGGATGTGGTCGTACATCCGGCATACCAAGGCGCAGGACTCGGACGCAAGTTGGTGGAAACAGTCTTGAGCCATCCTCGTGTCAGTCGGGTAGAGCGGGTCTACCTGATGACGACTTATCAACAGGGCTTTTACACGCGCATCGGTTTTGAATGTAGCAACCCCAGTACGACGATGGTGCTGTATAACAACCAGCCCCTAACCGAGCCTCTGCCTACCCAGGTTATGTCGTCTCAATAGGCACTAGGGGAAGAGAAAACTGAAGCCGGGTAAGATTCTCTCCGCCTGAAGGATCAGCGGCGTCTGCTGGTTGCGCTGCCACTACTTCCAGGCGTCCCTGCATCACTTCGATGAGGGTTTGAGCAATCAGTAAGTTCATCCCCTCGGATAGCTGTGGCATTTGTCGGGGTGCTCCTTTGTTGGGTGCCCCTACCAGCTCCTGTGTCTTTTGCTCTTTGAGCAAATCGACTGGCTCGCTCCAGACGCTGACGGGGCACTCGGCATCAATCCAGATGTGGATGTACCTGTACCCAGATGCTGGTGAGGGGGGCACCCAAACCCGAATGTTGCCTTCGTCCATGCGAGCGATCGCGGTATCGACCAGATTTAGCAGCACCTGCTGCAATCGTCGCGGATCTGCCAGAACGTAAATCTCTCGATCGGGTGGCGATACCTCAAGGCGGATACTCCGATTCGCTGCTTGCAGGTGAGTCAAGTTGTAGACTTCCTCTAGAACCTTGGCAAGCTCGACGGGTTGAATCTCTATCCGACTGGTGCCGTGTTGAGTTTTGGCAACGGCGATAATTTCGTCTATGAGCTGCATCAGCTTCAGCGCGGAGGCGTGAGCCTGAGCAATAAACTCTCGTTCTTCTTCTGGGTTGTCACACAAATCGGACAAAATCAACTGATGCAAGCCAATCAAACTGTTGAGGGGCGATCGCAATTCATGAGAAGTCCGCGCCAAAAACCCAGCTTTAAACTGGCTCATTTCTGTTGCCATGTGGTACGCCATCTGGGTTTGCTTGAGTTCCTCCAGGATGGCTGTCACGTCCGGATTCGCGTCTTGGGACATAAATATAATTACCAGTTTTGCTGATTAGCTGAGTCGATTAAACTACCAATTTAACCGCTCCTTGCCGCAAGATTTCCCAGCCGCTGCCCGTCCATTTGGCGACGGTGGAAGGAACGCCAGCCGTCGGTGTTGTTTCCTCCTCCGAGGAGAATAGCGTCAGGACATCGGGAAACTGCGCTGCGATTTCTGCCATCGTTTCCAAAGGTGGCTCCCCCGAACGGTTAGCGCTGGTGGTTGCTAAGGGGCCAGTTTGCGACAAAATTGAGAGCGCGACGCCAGAATTCGGCACTCGCAACCCAATCGTAGTCGGGTCAGATGGATTCATCGCTTTAGGAACGCACGCTGAGGCTGGCAACACTAAAGTCAAAGCACCAGGCCAGTATTGGTCAGCAACTTGTTGCCAAATCTGCCATTCAGATGGACTTCCCTTGACAAAATCCCACAAATCTAAAGCGTTTGCGCCCATTAAAATCAGCGGTTTATCTTGCCGCCGCTGCTTTGCTGCAAAAATTAACTCTGACCGATCCGGCTGCACTGCCAGTGCTGGTACAGTATCGGTGGGAAAGCTAACCAAACTCCCAGAACGAGCGCCTTCTATCAAGGCTGCCATTGAAACTTGTGTCATTTTTTTAGAGTTTTGAGTTTTGAATAAATCCCCTCAAATTCATCACTCATCGGGTTTCCGATAGGCTAAGGCAAAGCGTTCAATCCCAGCTAAATCGGCGTGAATTTGAATTTTGCAGTAACTGCCTCGATCTTGCAACAGTTGAGCAACTGCATCGGCTTGTCCCGCCATCATCTCAATTAGCCAAATACCGCCCGGTCGCAGATAGTCTGGCGCTATTTCTACCAAGTGGCGGATGCAATCTAAGCCATCTGTGCCACCGTCGAGGGCGAGGTGGGGTTCGTGTTTCGCCACTTCCGGTTGCAGGGAAGGCAGCAAATGACTGGGAATATAAGGTGGGTTTGATACCATGCCGCTGAGCTGACGTTTTAGGGCGGACAACGGCTGCCACCAAGAACCTTGGTAAAACTGAATGCGAGCCGCTAAACCCAGTTGCTGGGCATTCTGTTGAGCGATCGCTAGAGCAGCCGGACTATAATCAACCGCGTGGAGAGTGGCAGATGGAAAGGCATCTGCGAGTCCGAGAGCGATCGCGCCACTGCCAGTTCCTAAATCTGCCCAATGTCCTTGCTGTAAGGGCGGGGAGGCTCCACTCTGAGCAGCAGCGGCAACCGCCAAATCAATCAGATACTCTGTTTCCGGTCGCGGAATCAATACTGCTGGTGAAACAAACAGAGAAAAATGACGCCAGGGAGCAACACCAGCCAGGTACTGAACTGGCAACCGCTCATCCAGACGCCGTTGCCACATCTGGGTTAACTCCGGCAACGGCATCGGTAATTTTATCTGGGTTTTGTCTTTGAAAGACTCCAACCGCAGCGCCAACCGATCTAGAGCGGCGACTTCTCGCAGCAACCAGTCTACTTCTGTTGGGTCAACGTCCGCGGATTTGGCAGCATCCCGCGCCCAGTTGCGCCACTTCCAAAGTTCTATACCTGAAACCATACCCAAGCAAAACACCAGAATCAAGGAAAAAAGATAAAAGATAAAGTATGAAGTTTATCCTTCATACTTTATCTTTTATCTTTGATTCTTTTGTCTATTTACCGCTTTAGCGACGTTGTTGCTGAGAATTCGCGGGGGCAGGACCACGCGATCGCACAAAGTCCACTGACGCTTTGGGTGGAACCAGTACAATGTTGTTCAGCTGCTGATTATTGCTGGTGCGTAAAGTTTCAATTACACCCTCCAGATTCACCACCTGAATTTCCACTGTAGATGCCAGACCTGGCTGTTGCTGTTTGAATCGATCCAGCATACTCTGTAATTCTTCTTTGCTAAAGAAGAAAGGAATGATGGGTTTATTGTCTCGTTGTAAGGTCAAATACCCCTTATCCTTTCCGCCTCTTGCCACAAACAAAGGAACCCCATCAAAATTTTGCACGGGTTTGCCGCTTTGACTCAGGATGGCTTTTGCTGAATCTACCTGCTGCTGGGTGGGTACGAAAGCAAAATCCAGACCATCTGGCTTGGCTGCATTCGCTTGATCCAGTTTGTAAACGTCTCCCAGCGATACGGGTACCACCTTCACCGTACTTGCTAGTTGAGCATTTTGCTTCTTCAACCGTTCGATAAATGTTTGAGCATCTTGCTGGCTGATAAAAACACCTGCCACTGCGGTCTTCTTTTGCCCCTCATTCACTGAAGCAACTAATGGAGAACCTTGAGGATCGGTGATCGTAAACACGGGCACAGCTTGCAACTTTTCTAGAATCTGTTGTTCTGGCAATGCCAGCGCCCGCAGCGTTTCTAAACCGGGCAGCGCTCCCAGTACAACACTTCCCACTAAACCCAGTGTTGCGCTCAATCGAACTAATGATCTCATCACAATTCCCTCAAAATTTTTCGTTGAATACCCCGCCTTACCAATAATAGAGTCGAGACAAGGCGATAATGTTTCTTCGCTCTAGCAGTACCCGAATGAACGGGTCAAAGTTTATTGCCAACTAAACTTTATCGATTCTACTGTTTTGTTGCGACTGTCATTTTTGAACTGTTTAACTCCCCATGTCCTAATTCTTGGCACCAAGGGTCAATTTGATGCCTGAACTCGCTATTTATTCATTCTCAATGCTGCATACTCGGAAATGGAATTCCCAAATTACTGAAGGAATGAATGGCGAATTGTAACCCTCTATGACTATGTAAGATTAGGATGAGTTCCACGCAATCGTCAGCCAACTTATCTCCCAATTTACCAGGGAAAAATCTGCATGAATCACCTCCCGAAGTCCTCAAAGGAATTTCAGCAGGGTGTCAGACAGCAACACCTGAAAATTATTGAGATTCCCTCTAACCTTGGCAGGTTTGGGGCTAACTCTTTTTACTACTAAAAATCGGGATGACAGGATTTGAACCTGCGGCATCCTGCTCCCAAAGCAGGCGCGCTACCAAGCTGCGCTACATCCCGGTGAAATTCAGCGATGGGCTATCAGCCGATCGGGTCTTGGGTGTTTAACTCCCCTGACACGCCGTGCCAGCGACCTCTGGTTATTATAGCTTATTTAGCCGATATTTGGAGTAAAGAATTCACAAACTAATCTGGATACCAAAACATCCCTTTAATTCCTTCCGGGTCGGCAATAAAATTCAGTCCCCGGTAAAAATCCACCACCTGGGGGTCAGCGAACAGAGTAATGTTGCTAATGTCTTCACTGCGTAGCTTCTTGATCGCGTACTTCATCAACGCCTTCCCCAGTCCTTTGCCTTGAAAATCTGGGTGAACTACCACATCCCAAATGGTGGCATTGAAGGCATGATCGGAAGTGGCGCGGGAAAAGCCTACCAGCCTTCGCTGGGTTCCTCGCACTTCCCACATCGAAACGACTAAAAAACTATGTTCGATTGCTTTCTTGACCTTGCGTAGCGGACGCCGGGACCACCCGACCGCATCGCAGAGTTCTTCGAGTTCATAAAGGTCAATGTCGCGTTCGGTGCTGAAAAATATCCGAGAGCCGCTGCCCGTGCGATCGCCTGTACCTTCTACAACATCCCCCTCCCCCAGCGTCGGCTTCGACGCAGTGCTACCATCAGAACCGCTAAACAAGCTTTTCCAAAAACCCATGCAGGTGTGGTTAAGGTATTTACATTCTCCAGTTCCCAGCAGTCTGGGGAATTCCCAACCGTGCTTCGCACCGCGTGTGCTAACACGCGATCTGAGACTTCCTAATCGAAGAGACCAGCTCCAACACTTTCAGGTTTCCCTGCAAGTACCAAATATCTAATCTCTACAGGATTTACTTCCGGTGTCCGGTTGCGAGAAACGAAGCAATCTGAGGAACGAATCAATCTCATGCAATCAATTGACGCGGGGGAGTCACGTACACTCTTGGAGAGTGATACAGTCTCAGTATCTCCATCCCTCTTATTTCAACGAATCTAGCCCAAACATCACGAAAAAAATGATAACACAATTGCGCTACCTTTTAAACCATTACACGCACTCCCCGATCTGGAGCGGGTGCGGCATTGTGTGGTTTAGGGCGCATTCGGCAATACTGGCAATACATTAGTTAGACTGAATTCTACGGGTTAATACTCCGCAGCTCCACAGCAATCCCGATTTCCTTGAATTGTCGGTCGGGAGAAGCTACCGTCTCGCCAAGCCATCGTGCAGCTAGGCACAAGTTTTTGGCTGATGACTGGAGACAAGAGCAACAGAAGAACTGAGAAACAGAGGCAGCTTTTGACTGGTTACTTCCTGGATGCCACATCGCGTTGGCACAGGTGAGCAAAAACAAAGAAAATCATGTACGGGCAGCTAGTCATGATACGACGAATGTTGAGTTATTTCACTAAGGGGCAAGGGAGAACTTGCACCGGTTATCTTTATTTGCACCAATCTACTCAACTCCACCGGGAGTTGGTATCGAGTGGATAATTTTTTTAGGAAAATTTGTGAGAGATTAACCATAAGAGAAGGTTCTTTGGCGAAGGGCACTTGGCTCTATCTCCCAAAATGCTTTTAACCTGGCAAGCGAGTCTTAGCCCTATATATGGCCACGGGTTTGAAATCATCCACACTAGAACTTCTGAAGCGCTTTAATCGGGCGTTTCCTCAGTTCTACGAGCAGTTTGTCAGCAGTGAGATTCAGCTACAAAACTTGAGGCTTGCCTATCGGCTCTATAAAACCACCAGAGCGGTTATTGAGCTGAAACCCGAAGGCAATAAAAGTGCCCTACATTTTGCTTACCGCAACCAATCTTTTCTGCTAAGTGATATTTTTGGGGTTCTGGCTGCATACGGGCTGACCATTCACAGTCTCAGTCTATATGGTCAAATCGCTCCTCCGATGCTAGTTTTCATCAAACTGGTGGTGTCTCGTGGCAGCAAAGCACTGACAGACAAAACCTCGGAAAATGTCTGTCGCGCCATTCGGGAAGCTTTGGCTGGGCGCTTTGAAGTAGAAGAGATGCTGGCAGTGGAATTTAATCTGGATGCCGGTTTGGAGCAGGTAGAAACGGAATTTTATGTAGACCCTGTTTTCCATCTTCCGGCGCTGTTAATTGAGGCGGATAACCAACCGGGTCTGTTTTATAAGGTGATGTACGCTATCTGGCAAGAGGATTTGCTGGTGGTCAATGCCAATTTGCTAGTCTGGCGAGGACGCACCCGCTTGATTCTTTACTTGTTGGGACCGAACGAAAGTGTGATTCCGGAATATTTAGGTCAAAAAATTGCTGAAAGCGTGCGTCAGCGATTGCTAGGGCGCAGATTTTAATGTTTAGCCATTCGTCTTTTGTCCAATAGTCCTACTTTACGCTTCTCGAAGCGATCGCGCCTACAAGCAGACGTTTCGTAAGGCAGGGGTAGCCCATGACCAATAACAATGACTTCTTCACCAATCTGGTAGAACTTCGGGATAGGATCAAAATATGGCAACTATCGAAATCCTGGGAGTTCGGCACACCTACGATTTGACGCCTCCCATTGCATCATCTACCCCTGTTTTGGTCTTTATCCACGGCTGGCTCCTCAGCCGTCGGTACTGGCAACCCCTGATTGAGCAGATAGCACCAGATTATCAGTGTTTGTCTTACGACTTGCGGGGGTTTGGTGATTCTCAGCCTCTAGATAATTATGGGTTCACCCGTCAAGAAATGTCGGTGCAGAGTCGGCAAGTCGTCCGCGAGAGTCAGCAAGAGGAGAACTTTCTTCGCTCTTCAGAGCCTCTTACGTTGAGCCTCTCGAATTACACTCCCGCTGCTTATGCCAAAGAAGTCGGTATTTTGTTGCAGAAGCTGAATATCTCTAGTGCTTGGCTGATTGGCCATTCGTTGGGTGGCAGCATTGCCCTTTGGGCGGCAGACCAGCAACCTGATTCTGTTAAGGGGGTCATCTGCATTAATGCTGGAGGTGGCATTTATCTGAAGGAGGCTTTCGAGCGATTTCGGGCTGCGGGTCAGCAGCTTCTGAAACGGCGTCCCCATTGGCTGTGCTATGTACCGGGGATTGATTTGCCTTTTACGCGGGCGCAAGTGGCGCGTCCAATTGCTCGGTGCTGGGGACGACAGCGACTGATTGATTTTATTACGGCTCATCCGGAAGCGGCGCTGGGGACTTTACTGGATTCGACGACGGAAGCGGAGGTCAATCGCTTGCCGCAGGTGGTGTCACGGCTAAAACAGCCGGTTTATTTTATTGCTGGTGCTAAAGATAGGGTAATGGAACCGAAGTATGTGCGCCACTTAGCAAGCTTTCACCCGTTATTTCAGGGTTGTGGTGAGAACGTGATGGAAATTCCGGACTGCGGACATCTATCGATGGTGGAGCAGCCAGAGGCAGTTGCTACCGAAATTCGCAGAATTATAGCTAATTGTCCGGATTCTAGCAACTTCGCTTAAGGTAGATGTTTTGTTTACACCATAAATCTTTAAATTTTATTAAGATTAAAGGGGTGCCTGCTAAAAAACGATATGGATTTTCGCTGCTTAGATTTTGACTGCGATCGCGATGAGCGATCCCAGAAGAGTAGTAATTAGTCTGAGTGGCAAGGGAACAATCAACTGATGAATCTAAGGCTTTCCTGATACTTTTGCTGAAATTATGATCGATCCAAAACAGACTATTCAAATTTCTTCGGAGTTGACTGACGAACATCTGCTGGCTATCTGCGAGGCAGCCGATGTAATTGCTTGCGAGTGTCCTAGTTATTTGGTTCGGCTTTTAAATGATGTCAGAGAGTTTCGCCGTTACACAAATGAGTGTATTGAGCGCTTTCCCTCGGATGCAGAGACTCATCATTGGCTCAGCAGTCGGGCGAATCAGGTAGAAATGCTGCTGTCTTTAACGATTTATGAGCTTTTGCAGAAAGAAAATCTTTTAGATGAGAATAATCAGCTGAATTTGCAGCAGCTTTCAGACAGAAACCGGGCGATCGCGCTATCCAAAGTATTGCATCCTTACTCATCAAAATGATCGAGAGAATCGACTGATTTAAGGTCTGTTTAGAAATTGCGCGATCGCTTTGTCTGAAAAATATTGCATCCTCGCGCCTCAAAACTGGATGCAAACTTCTACTGTGAAGTTTGGTAAAGCTGCATAACATCAGTAATTGGCAGCCGGGACTGAACGCCCAAAGTCAATCGGGAAGTATGACCCCGATTCAAATGATCGGCGGCAGCACAGGCAATCATGGCGGCGTTGTCAGTGCAGAATTTTAGCGGGGGGAACAGCACCCGCAGGTTTCGCTGTGCAGTAGCGACTTGCAGGTGTTTTCTCAGCCCACTGTTGGCGGCGACACCGCCACCGATGGCAATGGTATCAAGACCGTAGTCGAGGGCGCAGGCGATCGCCCTTCGCGTCAGACTTCGCGCTACGCTTTCTTGGAAACTTGCCGCAATGTCATTCACGGGCAGCGACGGAGACGCTTCCTGCTGCAACTTTTGCACCAGTCTCAGCACAGCTGTTTTTAAGCCACTAAAACTAGAGTCATAGGGATGATAGCCGCCCCCTGGCACCCCGACATTCCCTTCCGGCAAAGGATAGGCTTGGGGATTCCCCGCTTGGGCGAGTTGGTCAATCACCGGCCCACCCGGATAACCCAGATTTAACAACCGCGCCACCTTATCGAAGGCTTCACCAGCGGCATCATCGCGGGTTTCTCCCAGTGTCTCGTACACACCACAATCTTTCACATAAATCAAGCTGGTGTGTCCGCCCGAAACCAGCAGACATAAAAAAGGCGGCTGTAAAGAAGGTTCGCTCAAATAAGTAGCGTATATGTGGCCTTCCAGATGATGGACTCCGACAAACGGTTTCCGATGGACAATCGCAAGAGTTTTGGCAGCCGTCAGCCCCACCAACAATGCCCCCACCAAACCAGGGGCGCAGGTTGCCGCAATACCATCAATTGACGCCCACTCCATCTGCGCTTCTTGGAGTGCTTTGTCTAAACAATTGTTAATTATTTCGACGTGTTGACGCGAAGCAATTTCTGGCACAACCCCGCCATACTGCCGATGAACAGGGATTTGTGAGGCGACGATGCTACTGCAAATTTGACGATTCTTTACGATCGCTACCGCCGTTTCGTCACAACTTGTTTCAATCGCTAATACTGTTGACATTCACTGGTACTTTAATATATCGATACATGATTGCTTCCGTACAAACAATGACCTTGTTTTGTACATAAAAGTTTTCGTTTTGTAACAAAAGGAAACAATCCCATGAAACGATTGTTGGCTTTGATTTTTGCCCTTTGTATTTGGTTTAGCGTTGCCCCAACGGCATCGGCTGATAACGTATCAGGTCTGGTGCCATGCAGCCAGTCCAAGGCTTTTCAGCAACGTGCTGCAACCGCCCGCAATACCAACTTCGACCCCGATTCAGGGCGCAAGCGTTTTGAACGTTATTCTCAGGCAATGTGTGGCCCAGAGGGTTTACCCCACTTGGTTGTAGATGGTCGCCTGGATCGTGCCGGTGACTTTATCATTCCCAGCATTCTGTTCCTGTATATTGCGGGTTGGATTGGTTGGGTTGGTCGTGCCTATATTCAATCGGTGAAAAAAGAGGCAAACCCAGAGTATAAAGAAATCCAACTGGATGTTCCCCGGGCTGTTGGTTTTATGCTAAGTGGCTTCACTTGGCCTTTGGCAGCAGTCAAAGAATTGCTCACGGGTGAATTGACTGCAAAAGAAGATGAGATTCCTGTCTCAATTCGCTAGTTACGTTGAATTATTGACTGTTTTGGAGAATGATTCATGCAGTATTTCCTCAAGTATCTTTCCCTAGCTCCGGTTCTGGCTATTGTGTGGCTATCCCTTCAGGCTAGTCTCTTGGCTGTCTTTATCTACATTTTCCCCGACCTGCTTTTCCATCCAATGCCGTAAAAATCGCAGGATTTTCAAGACTGGATAAAAAATGCTGTATCAAACGATAGAAGCATCTCCAGTTTTAACCCAACGATAATTAGTGGCACTAGCTCATCAAAAGGTGAAGAAATTATGCAAGTGCAAGCAATAAGCGACTCGAAAGATCGTCGTAACGACCCCAGAAATCGGGAAGTTGTCCATGAAGCTGGCGATCCGCAAATTGGCAATTTAGCAACGCCGATTAATTCTTCCGGTTTCACAGAGGCTTACATCAATAACTTGCCAGCCTATCGCAAAGGGCTGTCACCCGGACGCCGAGCATTAGAAATTGGTATGGCTCATGGTTATTGGTTGATTGGTCCCTTCGCCAAACTGGGTCCTCTGCGCGATACAGATGTCGCGAACCTGGCAGGTTTGCTGTCAACGGTTGGCTTGATTATCATTTTGACGATTGGGCTATCCCTCTACGCTTCTAGCAATCCCCCCAACCCCACTAAAACGATTACCACGCCCCGTCCTCCAGACGCCCTCAATAGTCAGGAAGGCTGGAACGAGTTTGCGAGTAATTTTCTGATTGGTGGAGTTGGTGGTGCGGGAATCGCCTACCTGCTGATTTCCAATTTGGAACTGCTTCAAGGTCTGTTCAAAATTGGGTAGTAGCAGTAGCGATCGCTAGCTTGGAAACACCTGTTATACAAGTCTTCTAGCGTTCGGTACGAGTGGCTTACCACTGCGCGTCCACCCATCTGTTTAACCAGAAATGCGTGGCGTCGTGGCTGAGGCAAACCACTGACCAACCGTTTTCTTGCCACCAGGCAAGCGGTTATCTGAAACTCCTCACTTCGCTTTGAATCAAGAACCCTGCCCATGCCGTGAGGGCAGGGTTCTCTGTTTGTGCATGAGGGCGATCGCATTTATCCTGAGTAAGGTTGGAAAAAGAGGGACTTTAGAAGTTATGGCGCGTCTAGCACTGCTGAGTGTATCTGATAAAACTGGGCTAATCGACTTTGCCCGTCAGTTGGTTGAAAAATTTGAGTTTGATTTAATCAGCAGTGGTGGAACGGCTAAAGCCCTTAAAGATGCTGGGCTACCCGTGACGAAAGTTTCCGATTACACGGGTTCTCCGGAGATTTTGGGGGGGCGAGTCAAAACGCTGCATCCCCGAATTCATGGCGGGATTTTGGCGCGTCGGGATGTGCCCCAAGATTTGGCAGATTTGGAGGCGAACCAAATTCGCCCGATTGATTTGGTGGTGGTCAATCTTTATCCTTTTGAGCAGACGATTGCGAAAGCAGAAGTCACATTGCCGGAAGCGATTGAGCAGATTGACATTGGTGGCCCTGCGATGATACGGGCTTCTGCAAAAAACTTCCAACATCTAACAGTTTTGTCTAACCCGGCTCAGTATGATTCCTACTTGCAGGAATTGCAGCAACAGGGCGGGGACGTGTCCTTTGAGTTCCGTCTGGCTAGGGCACGAGAGGCTTTTGAGCATACGGCGGGGTATGACAGGGCGATCGCGACCTATCTCACCCATCAATCCCCTGTAGAGGCAGAGGCGCATACATCGCCCCTACCCACCCAATTTGACCTTTCTGGACAACAGTTGCAATCTCTACGATATGGGGAAAATCCCCATCAACCTGCCGCATGGTATCAAACTGGGGCAGGTGCCTCTGGATGGGCAGCGGCGACTAAACTCCAGGGAAAGGAACTGAGTTATAACAACTTAGTGGATTTGGAAGCAGCGCGGCGGATTATTGCCGAGTTTCCTGATACCCCAGCCGCGACGATTATCAAACACAATAATCCCTGCGGCGTAGGTTTGGGCAATAGCTTGTCTGAGGCTTATGAAAAAGCTTTTAACGCTGATTCGGTTTCGGCTTTCGGGGGGATTGTGGCGCTAAATCAGCCGATTGACGCCTCCACAGCGACAGCACTAACCAAAACATTTTTAGAATGCGTCGTAGCACCGGGATGCGAACCAGAGGCGCAGGAAATTTTGGCGGCTAAGTCTAAGGTGCGGGTTTTGACTTTGCCAGACTTGGCGGCTGGGCCGGAAAATACAGTTAAAGTGATCGCCGGTGGTTTTCTCGTCCAAGCTTCAGATGACGTGGTGGAAAACGCCAGCCAGTGGCAAGTTGTCACCGAGAAGCAACCAACGCCAGAACAACTTGAAGAATTACTATTCGCCTGGAAGGTCTGTAAACACGTTAAATCTAACGCGATTGTTGTAACGCGCGATCGCACTACTTTAGGTGTGGGTGCTGGACAAATGAATCGCGTTGGTTCGGTCAAAATTGCTTTAGAACAAGCTGGGGAAAAGTCCCTAGGTGCCACGCTTGCCAGCGATGGTTTCTTCCCCTTCGACGACTCGGTGCGGACAGCAGCAGCAGCGGGAATTGTAGCGATTGTTCAGCCGGGAGGCAGCCTGCGCGATCAAGATTCGATTAGGGCTGCTAATGAGCTTGGTTTAGTGATGGTGTTAACAGGTATCCGTCATTTCTTGCATTAAGCAGTCAGATGGAGAGCATCTGAGTTGTGTAAATTCACCTATTGCTTGCGGCTTTTCAAGTGATGCCATTCGTTGCTCTTAGCGGTCAGGTTGCTTTAATACCAGTGATTGAGTTCGCGCCAAGCGACTATTGTCATAGCGAACGGAGTCTTCCTCTCGGTAGGGTAGTAGAAAATCCTCATGCTTGGTATCGATACTGGAAGGAGAGCCTTGCCGATTCGGAACTCGAAAGTATAGAACCGATTCGTCCTGGTTCTTGGCTGGTGCCAATTTCTCAATTAGTTGAGCCATTTGTCCTAAGACATCTGGTGGAAACATATTTCGAGAAGCTAGAGATTGCCACTTCGAGTCCGGATCTAGAGTGCATCGGTTCCTTTTCTGGAGGCTATGTCCTGTGTTGCAACGACGATATCGTCATAGAGCCGACCTGCTGTAGTGGTTTAGAGGACATAGCAGCGTGGGAAGGGGCAATGACCTATCGTGGAGAGCAGTGGGATGAGCTGTGGATTGGTCATCCTTGGGTTTCTGTTCGGTTTGCTTCGGGGAATCTGTGCATTAGCGGATACCACGAAACGTCTAGCTCAAAGCTCCCAAACTCCGCTACCCGATACACAGTCAAACCTTCCGTACTTGAGGTTGCTATAAGAGCAGCTAAGGCAGAAGTAGAACTGTTTAGACAGCGTTTACTCTCAGTAGTACAGAAGTTGACGCCAGCAGCACTAGCCTCAGAGATAGTCTGTAATCTAACGGGAGCGAGGAGCGGCTGATAAGCGATCGCGATCGCCGGGGTTCAGATGCTTTATCGCGATCGCTCACCCTTTTAACTACTTCCCTGCATTTCTAAAATCAATCATTGTCTGGCGATAGGGATCTGGCAATCCGGTGTCATAACACTTACCGTTGACAATATATCCGGTCATTCCCTCTTGCTGTTGCAATTGATCGAGACAGGATGTTAACTGAAATTCGCCTTTTTCGTCCCGGAAGTTGTTTTGAATATTATTTTCGAGAAATTCAAATATTTTCGGTGTGAGTACATATAAACCGAATATACATAAGAATTGATCTTCTGCCATTCCCTCTACACGAAGATGCTGGCGTGCATACTCAACCGTAGGCTTTTCTGCAAGTTGTGTTACTGAAAGGATTGAGTTTGAGTCCTGCCAAATTCCTGTAACACAGCCAGATTTATAAAGACTTTCTTCTGGAAGTGTCGTTAAACTAACAACACTTTGATTAACTTGTTTGTAAGCATCTAAAAGTTGACCTGCACATGAAGTTTCAGTGTCCGATGAGTAAACATGATCGCCCAGCATCAGCAGAAATGGCTCATCTTTCACCCATTCTTTGGCACAGAATACAGCATAACCATAGCCTTCTGGTTTGTCTTGATTCAAAAATGTAATTTTGCTGCCTAAATCTTGTAGATACTGGCTATATTCCTGATTTTGCGGCGATAATTTCTTGAAAAGTTCGCCTGGAGGTGGAGCCTTAAAGAACTCCTCAAAAAGTGCGCGATCGCCTGGTTGCACTACAATCCCGATTTCTTCTATACCAGCGCTGATGGCTTCTTCCACAATTGCTAGAATTACCGGCTTGGCACGACCCTCTCGATCGATAATCGGGAAAAATTCCTTTTTCACCGCCTTGGTAGCTGGAAATAAACGAGTTCCGAAACCTCCGGCTGGAATGATAGCTTTGCGAACTTTGCGTGCATGAAGTGTTAGCTTTAAACCTTGCATTTGAGGAAAATCCCGTTCAATAATTTCAATGACTTTTTGCTGGCTTTCTTCGTCTTTAACGATAAATTGTGCTGTACCATCCCCTTGCGAACCAACACCTTTCCCTCCCCAAATGTAGGGCTGAATGGGTTCATAATCAAGGATTTTATGCAGGATGGGAGCTGTTAATTGCTCAGGACAGACGGGAATTAGATGCTTATCAAATTCGGTTTGTGCCTTCTTCATCAAGATACCAATTTTTTCAGCATCTCCTTTTTGCAAGGCGTTAACTGCTTCTTGAGTAATTTGAGAACTGATGGAGCCAAGATATTTTTGGACATTCTCTTGGGATTCGTTACAGGCGAAAGGATAACACTGATTCAAGTTACTGAGTATTTCCTGGGTATTTTTTCCAGCACCGAGATCCACGATTACAAAGAATAGATTTTTGGGCACTTTTAGTTCGACGACATCCGAGCGATCGCCATCAAAAACCATCAGGATCGGGCGATCGCCATAAGCACACGCTTGATCCATCCGTCCGCAGCGAGAAGGCGTGGTAATCTCCCCCTGATAAGCCAACTCCATTTCGTCTCGGAGGGTCATCTTTAAGTCATACACGCGATTGAAAGCACGAGCTACGAGGACGCACAGCGCAGCACTGGAGGAAAGACCTTTCTTAACTGGCAAATCTGTCAGATAATTGTCGATTTCCAGTCCGTCCACTCGGTAACGAGCCACAAATTGGTAGGCAACGCCAGCGGCATAACTAAAGAAATCACCTTTTTCAGCTTCGGCAAGCAAAACCTCGGCGTCCATCGGCAGAGTCAGCGTTTTCCGGGTGCCGTCACTCAGGGAAGCGTGAAAAATCAGATGAGTAGGATGAGGCTTAACCTCGGCATAAAGCCCCTGATTAGTCCCGACGATCAGCGTATAGCCTTTTTCTAAATTCGGATTGATGCGGCGATAGTCTCCCGCCCAATCGCTGTGTTCGCCAAACAGACACAGGCGACCTGGAACAAAAATTTTCATAAATTTCATGCTGCTATCTTCGCACCCTCTAGTAATAAACTACTCTGGGTGGTGAGCAAGCGTTGAAGCGATCGCTCTTTTTATCTACGCGATTTATCTACCGCGATGATTCGGCTTTTTGCACCCCGTTGGGTATCGGTACCAGTCAATACATCGCATCGACTGGTTAAAATTGCTCTGAAGCTAGGGAGAAAGCCCAAAGATAGTTTCTTCAATTTTTCAACATCGAAGAGGAAACGTTTATGCAATCGGCTCCACAGCAGCCTAACGTCCAGGATGTAAAAGTTCAGCTTCTCCTAACGGGAGGGCATGAGTACACCATTTATCTCAAGTCAGATTCACCCGTACTTCACAGTCTGCTGAAGACAATTGTGGCTCAATCCCAAAAGCAGGAAGCGGTATTTTCTTGTTTGTTTCAGATTCCCATTAATGAGGGTCATGCGGCTCTGTCTTTTTCGAGCGATCGCTTGGTTGGCATCGTTACGGAACCGCCCCTGTACGTGCAACAAAACTTGCCGCCAATAGAAGAGCCACCACCTCAATCTGTAGATTTTTTACCAAATATTTTACCTTCTGAATATGTGCAAATTGATAAGTGCTTATGTAAAATAAATTACACATAATAAAAAGTAGAATAAGCTAAAACAAAAGTCAAGAAAACAAGAGACTTATGAGATTTATTAGAGATTTAAGCCGAGAAACTCA